>NZ_LR607261.1:0-5040 GCF_902162175.1 Bartonella saheliensis | reverse complement strand
CCAGTCAATTCACAGAGATGGCTGGTGTTGGACAATCCTTATCCAAAACCGCCCCTTTGGTTGATCGTATCACGCGTGAGGCAGAAAGGAATCTGATCAAAGCCGCCATTGGCACGGGCGTTCAAACGGCTCTTGAAGGTGGTTCACTTGACAAAAACTTTTTTAATAATCTGCGCACCGCCCTTTCAGGAACCCTTGGGAAAACATTAGCGGAAGAAATTGGTACCGCTAAAGCAGAGGGCAAAATAGACACGGTGACGCAAATTGTAGCTCATGCGGGGCTTGGCTGTATTGTCGGAGCGACAGCGAGTGGTGATTGTACGGCTGGCGCCGTGGGAGGGGCTGTAGGTGAAGCCGCAGCCATGCTCCAGTTTAAACTGTGGACCAAAAATTTTATACAAAAAGAAATAGCAGCATTGGATGGTCGTGTTCCAACGGCAGAAGAACAAGCGCGTATCAATGCAAAGATTGAAGCACAGTTTGCTAATTTTAATGATCATGCCATTGATATCGCGCGCATAGCGGGGGGCTTTGCTGCTGCTCTTGCTGGTGGAGATGTCAATACCGGCGCCGATGCTGCAGGTAATGCCGCGGAAAATAATTTTCTTCCTGCAGTAGCAGCATTCGTAACATTCGTTGCATCGCTTGCACCAGAAGAATTGGCAGCTCTGTCCCTTTTTATGGCTGGCGGAGCAACTCTTGTTCAATCTCCTAGCAATAGGTCGGCTATAGCTGATTTTCTTGCCGATTGGTTTGCTTCGAAAAATTCTGCAGAAGATAGCGAAAAAACAAATCAAAGCTCAAAAGAAGAAAAAAATAAAAATTCTCAGAAGGAAAGTAAAAATAAGATAAAAAAAGGAAAAAATAAAGATCCACAAAACAATAATGATGGAAAGGATAATCTACTTCAGCAAGTCAGAAAGCATCATGACAAAAAGCGCGATGAGAAAAAACAAGAATTAAAGGATGAAGGCTGTATAGTATGCGAGACAGAAATAGTATTCAAAACTAAAAATGGTAATAAGACAATAAGATCTCGTGCGGATATTGTTGGTATAAAGGATGGTAAACTATTTGTTGGTGAGGTAAAAACGGGAAAAGCTGGTTTAAGTGAAAACCAAAAGATTTTGAAAGAGGCATATAAAAAAGGAAATGCAGAGTCCACAAAAGGCGAATTTATAAAATTTCTTAAAGATAACAAAGAGTTCTTAGAAAAATATCAAGCAGATTTCAAAAATTTTAAAGGAAATCAAGATCAATTGAGAGAAGCCAATCAAAACTGGATTAAAGAACAATTAAGTAATAAGTTAGAGAAAACCGAATTTAATCTTTTTCGTTATCTAGGATTTAAGGAAATTGAGTGATGCAGAAAACTAAAAATATAACAGGGCTTTGAAAGTTAAGTTGGGAGTATGAGATCAGCTATCATCTACGGCAGCAGATTAGTATTAACAGGAATAAGCTTTGAATTGTGGAGAATAATCTATGAACTTTGCTTTAAAAAAAATACATCGCCCTGATATTATTTATGTGGAAAAAGGCGTATTAAAAGTTATTGATATAAAAACTGGTAATTCTCAATTAACAGAATGTCAAAAAGATTTTGAAATAGCGTATCAAACAGGAGATGCAAAACCTCTTGGAAAAATTATGAAGCGGTATTTAGAGGGAAATAAAGAAAATCTTAATAAATACCAGGAAGATTTGAAAAAATTTGAAGGAGATGCAGAGCTGCTGAAAGAGTTTAAAGACAATTGGAGTGAAAATCAAATAAACAAAGAGTGGAATAAAATAATTGCTTACACAGTTAGCTGTTATCCGGGGATTGGAGAAGAGTAAAATATTATGCAAACTAAAGATGCAGCAGAAATATTAAAAAGTTTGGGCTGTGAGCCTTATCGTGATGAAGTAGGCGATACATTTGCCTATTATTATCTTCCCGATCGCATTGTGGATTTGAGCTATGGTGTAAAACATGAAAAGGATGGTGAGAAATTTTGGTTATTAGCTAGTCTTACAACTGCTTCTTATAGTCTTGCTTGTGAATATTCTAGGGGACAAAAGTCGCGGTATGGATATGTACTCTATCCAGAAGTAGGTGATTTCGGGATTACGGTATCGGATCTTTCTGAAAGTCATATTGAGGAATCTTTAAACAAAGCAATCGTTTGGGCACAAACACAGGATATTGAACAAAAGTTGCGCGAGGAAGCAGCTGATCATTCTCTTGTTGCAAAGGCTCTTCTTGGCGATATAGAAGCTTTAAGGAGTTATGAGCCTACGCCCCAATTATCTGTATCCGAATTTGCTGATTGTAAAATGACAACTCGAAAAGAGCGTCTTCTTCTTTTTGCACAAGCCTATAAAAATGGTGAATTAGATGACATTTTGGTGCGTAAAAAGCCCAAACAGTGCTCGATAAGCCTTACTGTAGCAAGTCGTATTCTTAAAACCCACGGTTGGTTTTCTACGGAACCTGGAAAAATGTGGCTCTCTTTGCCTGACCGTTTTATTCAGTTTGATTTTAGTTTTGTGCATCTCCTTGATCAGTACAATGTTCGTCTTGAAGCTGAGATCTCTAACGAAGAGATTTCTGTCGCTTGCAAATATATTCACTATAGAGGGGAATATGAGTATATATCTCCTGCGGATATTTATAAGTCTTTTAATACGATTGGAGGGGGGATTTTTAGCGGTTTTGATAAAGGGATTGATATTTGTGTAGAGACATTGAATGAGCAAGAATTGACGCAAATCTCTGAGCGGGTGATACAGTGGGCACGCGCCCAAGATTTACAAGCATCGATTGAAAGCAAAACACTTGTTCAAAAATATAATTACGATATAGATATAGTCTGGCATTTGGCTTGTTTAGCATTAACAGGTAAAATTGATGTTCTGAAATCTTATCAAAATTTTCTAGAAGCTGGTACGATTTCTGGACATTTAGATGATGATGAAGTAGAAAAATATGTTAACCATGCCGTTGAATTTTCTGAAAAACATTTGAAAATCCTTCATGAGCGAGAGGCAGCAGAAGTTCATCTTAGTCCACAAGCTTTGATTACTTTCAATAAAGTTGCTGAGCAATTAAAACAAATGGGCTGGGCAGTTTATCGCGATAAAAACTACAATCGCAATGCTTATTTTATAAATAAAGACCGTATCATCAATATAATGTACAGCCTTCAATGTGGTGGAGAAGAGCCGATTGTTGCATTTAAGGCTTCCCTTTCAACACTTGGCTTTTGCTCTGCTCATAGAGAGATTTTCTATAATATGCCTCAATATATAGCTCTCAAAGAAGCAGAAGAAGTTTATACAGTTTCTAGTACTGATTTGGATGAAGGCAAGCTGAAACAGATTTGTACAGATATACTTGAATGGGCAGATCGGCAAAATGTCAATCAAATTATTTATGATTATGTAGCGTTTCCCCCAGACAGTGAACTTGATCTTGTTGCGCGTCACCTTATTGCGCTTGTTTTGATTGGAGATGTTGAAAAGCTCAAATCTTACAAGGAGAATTTTAGAAAGGGAAATCCTTTAGGCTTTGTGGAAGAAATCTCAAAATATAGAGTTGATAATCTTCTCACTCTTGCACGGGGTTATCGAGCAGGCTTTCCAAAAAACGCTCCAATTTTGAGCTTGGATCCACAAACAGCGTCTATTGCTTCCAAAACTGTTGCTGTTGAGGAGACAGAGGGAACGGATGATAAAGATGCTCCATTGACTATGGAAAGTGCCACAGCACTTTTAAAAAGCCTAGGCTGGTCAACCGAGAAAATCGATGAGAATGACCATATGGCAAGCTATCAATTGGCTGATCGTGAAGTAGATATTCTTTATAACGATGAAATTGCTAAAGATTGTCCGCAATTTGATAGCGCCTTTTTGATTAGCACCGGTATTCTTTCTGCTGCTTGCAAATTCATTGATCCTACACACACGGAAGATTTTCCAGATATACAGCTTAATTTTGAAGCTAAAGGATTAGAAATCTTTGAACCAGAAGTCACCGCAGATCGTTTAACACAGGCACTTGATGATGCGCTAGAATGGGCTCTCAAAGAGATTGATCTTTCTGAAAGACTTCGCTGTGATTATGGCATAGCTCCTTGGCAACAAGATGCAAAGTCAAAAACAGACAATCCGGATAATGCTTTACTTCATATAGGTGCTCTTGCTTTATTGGGTGATGTTGAAACTTTGCAGTCTTATCAGCAAAGTTTTATCTCAGGAGATCATTTAGGCTTTGGCGAAAGCATCCAACAGCTTCATCTTGAACGCGCAGTAGCATTAGCCAAGGAAGTATCAAAGGTAAAGCAAGTGAGCTACGCTTTGATTGAAAAAGTATCAAAAAACATGAGTTATTTAGAAGAAAAATAGTTCTGAACAAGAGCTTTTCAGTGAGGTGAAGCTTTATTCCTAGAAAGACAAAGCCGCTAAATTAATCGAAAAAAAAGACAAGAAATAGCATTTTAAGAAATATCAATTTGACCAATCCCTTGAGCAGTTAGCTCGTTCTCCAGAATTGTCATGGATCAAGCAATTGCGTGATGATCCAGAATTAGCCAAGCAAGTTGATTGGCAGGCAGTTAAGGCTGAATTTAAAGACTGGGATTATAAAAAGCAGGGTCTCACAGAAGTAGGAGCAGCTTTTGTCACCTTGATTGTAACAGCTGTTACTGCAGGGACAGCTTCCAGTGCCGCCGGTGCCATTGCCAGTGCATTGGGTGTTGGCTCCAGCACAGCCATGAATGCAGCGATACAAGCAGGGGTACAGGCGCTGATCAACAAAAGTGCTGTGGCTCTTGTCAATAATCGCGGCAACATTGCCGAGGCACTTCATGAGCTAGGCTCATCGAAGAATGTTTTGGGCATTGTCTCTTCAATGTTGACAGCAGGTTTAACCAGTCAATTCACAGAGATGGCTGGTGTTGGACAATCCTTATCCAAAACCGCCCCTTTGGTTGATCGTATCACGCGTGAGGCAGAAAGGAATCTGATCAAAGCCGCCATTGGCACGGGCGTTCAAAC
>NZ_LR607294.1:0-2035 GCF_902162175.1 Bartonella saheliensis | reverse complement strand
GCTCTAAAAGATCACATGCTTTGTAAAGACGTGTTTTAATCACTCACTAAAATCATAAATTTATCTATTAAAGTGAACTGATAAAATTCATTAAAGGGATTTTGATAACGTAATCAGTTTTCATTTTCATACGCTTTTCATAAAGCACGTTTTAATCACTCACTAAGATAATCATTTTGTCAGTTCAATTTACTGACAGATAACTGACAAATATATATTATAAGTTGAATATAAGATTATATTATCGATATGGGTTGTATCATTAAAATACTAACATATTGAAATATAATGCTTTTAATTTTCTCTCATTTAAAAAAAACACTATAGGGTCTAAAAAGAACTGACAAAAATGACAAAAGTCTATTAAAAGAGATTTTGCTCATCTCTATAATTATCAATCTCTCTTTAGACGTTTTAATAAAAAGCTATAAATCACAATTATCCTATTTATCGTTTCTCTTATAAAAATGAAAAATGATGCGGTGGCTATAAAGACAGTTCCTATAAAAGGCTGTTAAGTTGCAAATTGTATTATGAAAGAAATTAACAGAAATCTTAAAAACCATTTAGTAAAAAACAAGATAGGTTATAAAGATAAAAATACGCATTATGAGAGCGTTTATAAATATTATGAATGTATAGATTCAAAAAATATCCAATCGTTTAAGAAAGCCCATAATATAGCTTTAAAAGCATATAATACAAAAGAAGCAGTTAATAAGCATATAAATAATATTTACACATAATGCATTAAAAAAATCATAAAAAATATCAAAAAAGTGCATAAATTAATTGACAATAAATACGTATTTTGTTATATAAATAATCAAGTGATAGAAACACCTAAACATCAAGCGGGTAGATTACGAAACAATCTTTCCCATCTTTTAAAATACTGACTGTCTTTTATGTTATGATTAGCATATAATGATTTTGTCGGGTGTAGTTACGCCATAAAATACCCTTATGGGAAAAGCGTAGCAACGGACTTGATGCCGTGTTTCTAGCGCCCGATGCTCTTATCGAGTGTCAATAGAAACGTCATTAACATCAAGGTTTTAATCATGACAACTATCTCAAAAAACACCCCCGTTATCTCTAAAATTGCTAATAAAACTCTACCTGCTAACAAACAAGAGCCTGCAAAAAAATACGAGTTTATTAATGATGGTGACTATGTAGATGGTCATTTCTTAACACGCATTCGTGCTTTAAGAGATTTTGGAGATGTCAAAAAAGGTGACCTCGGGGGCTATATTGAAAGTGAAAATAATCTCTCTCATGAAGGAAACTGCTGGGTTTATAACAAAGCGCGGGTTTTCCAAAATGCACGCGTCTTCGGAAATGCTAAAGTGAAAAGCTTTTTTGTCGATGTATATGGTAATGCACAAATTTATGGCAATGCTATTTTTGAAGGGATGACATTAAAGGACAATGCAAAGCTGTCGGGCAATGCACATGCTAGCAACGCCGTTGTAATTGAAGGCAATGCACAAATTTATGATAACGCCCGTGTCACTGACCATGCTCATATTTCCGATAATGCTGTCATTTGTGATGATGCTCATGTCGGTGGCAATGCGAAAATAAGTGGCTCTGCTTATATCTGTGATGAATCCCGTGTTTTCGATGATGCCGTTATTTGTGATGCTCTTATCTCTGGAAATTCTTATATACATAGCAATGCCTTTTTAGAAGCGAATGAAGATATCTGTGATAATGAATATCCTGAATTTGGTAGCGAAGATGATTATTATCGTGATGAATATTATGCTGATTTTGAAGGCTATTATGATGATAATGATAGCGAATATGAAAATGATGCTGCTTAAATAAAGCACGGGCGCGGCGGGGGCGCCCCTTTTAAACATTTCATTCAAAAATTTAACAAATATTAGATTAGGAAGCTACCTATGACCAGTACAATTGTATCTAAAAAATATGAATTTACTAATGAAAGTCACGTTATTGAAGGGATTACTTTACACCGTATACGTGCTTTAAGAGATTTTGATGATGTAAAGGCGGGGGATTT
>NZ_LR607260.1:0-5073 GCF_902162175.1 Bartonella saheliensis | reverse complement strand
GGTGGATATAAAGAAATTATTGCAAGTATTTCAGGGAAAGGAGTCTTTTCTAAACTGAAATTTGAATCAGGTGTTCATCGTGTGCAGCGCATTCCAGAGACAGAAACTGGTGGGCGTATTCATACATCTGCTGCAACCGTTGCAGTCCTTCCAGAGGCTGAAGAAATTGATATTGAAATTCGTCCCGAAGATATTCGCATCGACACAATGCGCGCCTCTGGCGCAGGAGGACAGCATGTCAATACAACGGACTCAGCTGTTCGTATCACCCATATTCCAACAGGAATTATGGTTGTACAAGCAGAAAAATCACAGCACCAAAACCGCGCTCGGGCGCTGCAAATTTTGCGCGCACGCTTATTTGATATGGAACGACAAAAAGCGGAAAATGAACGTTCAGCTTCTCGTAAAAATCAAGTTGGCTCTGGTGATCGCTCTGAGCGTATTCGTACCTATAATTTTCCACAAGGACGTGTCACGGATCACCGCATTAATCTCACTCTTTATAAGCTTGACCGTATCTTGGAAGGAGAACTTGATGAGGTTATTCATGCACTCATATCTGATCATCAGACCACCCTCCTTACGGAAATGGATAATCATGAATGAATGCGCATTCTCTCCACAATGTCATCCGACAAACTCAAGAAAAATTGCGTGCTCAAGGAATTTCTGAAGCTAATCTCGAAGCAAAAATACTCGTTGAATGGATAACAGGTACAAATGCATTGGATAGGATTCTGCAACCAAATCTCCGCTTGTCTTTTGAACAAAGTGCACAATTAGAACAGCTCGTACAACGACGCGTTGCTGGCGAACCTGTCTACCGTATTATTGGAGCGAGAGAATTTTATGGCATATCTTTCGCACTCTCTCAAGAAACATTAGAACCACGCCCTGATACAGAAACACTGGTAGATCTTGTCCTTCCCCTGCTCAAAAAATATGCTGAAAAATCAGAAAAAATAACACTGCTCGATATGGGAACAGGCAGTGGCGCTCTTGCCATTACACTCCTTAAACAAGTTCCACAATCCTACGCACTGGCTGTTGACATTTCTGAAGATGCCCTTACAACAGCGACAAAGAATGCTGAAATGGCGGGCGTTATCAATCGTTTTACTCCTCTTTTGAGCGACTGGTTTGATTCTGTCACTGGTCAATTTGATCTTATCATTTCTAATCCACCCTATATTCCAGAAAAAGATATACAAAATCTTGCTAAAGAAGTCCGACTCTATGATCCATTGCGGGCACTGATTGGTGGAAAAGACGGCCTTCATTTTTATCGAAAGCTCGCCCATGAAGCAGCAAACTACTTAAAAGAAAAAGGCTCTATCGCCGTCGAAATTGGCTATTCTCAAGAAAAAGCAGTCTGCAGCTTGTTTGAAAAAAACGGTTTTAAATGTGTAGAAATGCGCAAAGACTTCAATAGTATACCCCGCGCCCTTCTCTTTGTAGAAAAACCTTAAAATGCCCAATCATCGTCCGTAGTCGCAACCGCCTTGCCAATGACATAGGAAGAACCAGCACCTGAAAAAAAGTCGTGATTTTCATCAGAGTTCGGCGATAAAGCAGCTAAAATAGCCGGATTAACACGGCAAACTTCGGGTGGAAAAAGAACTTCAAAACCCAAGTTCATTAAAGCCTTGTTTGCATTATAATGAAGGAAAATCTTAACATCCTCTGTCAGCCCAAGTGCATCATAAAGATCTTCAGTATATTTGCATTCAATATTATAAAGATCGAAGAGCAAACTAAAGGCAAAATCTTTAACTTCCTGCTTTTTGGCATCATCAAGTTTTGCATATCCCAATTGAAATTTATAGCCAATATAGTAACCATGTACAGCTTCATCACGAATGATAAGCCGAATGAGATCCGCTGTATTGGTTAATTTAGCACGGCTCGCCCAATACATAGGCAAATAGAAACCAGAATAGAATAAAAAGCTTTCTAACAAAGTCGAAGCAATTTTCTTTTTTAGTGGATCATCTCCTTCATAACGTTCAAGGATTAATCTGGCTTTTTTTTGTAAATGACTATTTTCCTCTGACCATCTAAACGCATCATCAACCTCTACCGTCGAACAAAGGGTCGAAAAAATAGAAGAATAAGAACGCGCATGCACTGCTTCCATGAAAGCAATATTGGTCAATACTGCCTCCTCATGCTCTGTGATTGCATCAGCAAGCAATGAAATGGCACCCACAGTATTTTGAATGGTATCTAAAAGTGTTAGTCCAGTAAAAACACGAATCGTGAGCTTGCGTTCTTCTTCTGTTAAACTTGACCATGAAGGAATATCATTGGAGAGTGGAACCTTTTCTGGCAACCAAAAATTTCCAGTTAAACGGTTCCATACCTCAAGATCTTTCTCATCATGCAATCTATTCCAATTGACAGCGCAAACAACAGGATTTTTGGTCGTAATCTTTGTCATATGATTATCTCCTATAGACTGCACGAAACACAGCCATCCACTTCTGTACCACTCAAAGCTACTTGCCGCAAACGTATATAATAAATACTCTTTATACCCTTTTTCCAAGCATAAATTTGGGCACGGTTAATATCACGCGTGGTGGCAGTATCTGGAAAAAATAGCGTTAATGAAAGACCTTGATCAACATGCTGTGTGGCAGCAGCGTAGGTATCAATAATCTTTTCAGGACCAATCTCATAAGCATCCTGGTAAAAATCCAGATTTGTATTATCCATGTAAGGCGCAGGATAATAAACGCGCCCAATTTTTCCCTCTTTGCGAATTTCAATCTTTGAAGCAATAGGATGTATAGAAGAGGTTGCGTGATTAATATAGGAAATAGACCCCGTGGGAGGGACAGCCTGCAGATTGCGATTATAAAGCCCATATTCGACAACTAAATCCTTGAGTTCCTGCCAATCCTTTTGGTCGGGTATAGCAATATTATTCCGTGCAAAAAGCTCTTGTACAAGCGCGAATTGTGGCTTCCATTCTTTCTCAATATATTTGGCAAAAAAACGACCGTCTGCATAAGCGGACTTCTCAAATCCTGCAAAGATTTTCTTACGCTCGCGTGCAATTACATTGGAAGAACGTATGGCATGATAGGTTACCGTATAAAAATAAATATTGGTAAAATCAATCGCTTCTGGAGACCCATAATAGATCTTCTCTCGCGCTAAAAAGCCATGTAGATTCATTTGTCCCAAACCAATCGCGTGGCTTTCAGCATTGCCCTTCGCAATAGATGGCACACAAGCAATATCACTCATATCAGAAACAGCTGTAAGCGCACGAACAGCAGCTTCCACTGTTCGCCCAAAATCAGGACTTTTCATTGCTTTTGCAATATTCATGGAACCAAGATTACAAGATATATCACTTCCAACAGTGCGATAGGTTAAATCCGTCTCTAGTTCACTCGCCTCACTCACCTGTAAAATTTCTGAACATAAATTGCTCATGCTTATACGCCCAGCTATCGGATTGGCTCTATTCGCAGTATCCTCAAATAAAATGTAGGGATAACCTGATTCAAATTGAATTTCCGCTAAAGTCTGGAAAAAAACACGGGCACTTATTTTCTTTTTACGAATCCTTGCATCATCAACAAAAGATCGATAATGCTCCGTCAAAGAAATATCACTAAAGGGTTTGCCTGTTACACGCTCAATATCATAAGATGAGAACAGATACATATCCTCATTATTGCGTGCGAGCTCAAAAGTAATATCAGGAATGACAACACCAAGTGAAAGCGTTTTAATTCTGACTTTCTCATCAGCATTCTCACGCTTTGTATCTAAAAACTTCATAATATCTAAATGGTGCGCATGTAAATAAACAGCGCCAGCCCCCTGCCTTGCACCAAGTTGATTGGCATAAGAGAAGGAATCTTCCAAAAGTTTCATCACAGGTAAAACACCAGAAGATTGGTTTTCTATTTGCTTAATCGGCGCTCCTGCTTCTCGCAAATTGGTCAAACAAAGTGCTACCCCTCCACCCCGCTTTGAAAGCTGTAAAGCCGAATTAACCGAACGCCCTATCGATTCCATATTATCTTCAACACGCAACAAAAAACACGATACCAATTCACCCCGTTGTTTCTTTCCCGCATTCAAAAATGTCGGGGTTGCAGGTTGAAAACGTCCTGTAATAATTTCATCCACAAAACTCTCAGCAAGAGCCTTATCGCCCTGTGCTAAATATAAAGAAACAAGACAGACACGATCTTCATAACGCTCAAGATAGCGCTTCCCATCAAAAGTCTTTAGTGTATAGCTGGTATAATATTTGAACGCGCCTAAAAAAGTAGGAAAACGAAACTTAAACGCATAAGCACGCTTAAAAAGCTTTTTGATAAAAGAAAATTCGTAAAGCTCAAACAAATCTTTTTCGTAATAACCTTCTTCTATCAAGTAGTCTATTTTTTCCTTCAAATTATGAAAAAAAACCGTGTTTTGGTTAACATGCTGAAGAAAATATTGCCGCGCGGCAAGCCTGTCCATATCAAATTGGATATGACCATTTTCATCATACAGATTAAGCATTGCATTCAGTGCATGATAATCGGTGATTTGACCTGATTTCTGCGACTGTTCTATCCCAATTGTTTCCAAAATCTTTCCAATCCCTTTTTTACACAAATAACATCTTCATCAGTTCCACGTAACTCAAAACGATAAAGGCAAGGCACACAACATTTTTCAGAAATGATCTTACTTGCTAAATTATAATAGCGACCAAAATTACGATTCCCACCACCAATGACACCACGAATGAATTTGCGATTCTCACTTTCATTGAGGAAATGAATAACTGCTTTTGGCACAGCCCCTCTGCCTTCACCATCTGCATAGGTAGGAACAACCAACACATAAGGCTCACCAACCAACACAGATGGTTTTTTCTTATCAATTTTGAAAAGTTGTTGACCAAGCTGTGAAACAAAATGTTCAGTATTACCCGTAGCACTCGAATAATAAACAATAAGTCCCATTAAACACAAAGACCACTAATCATATCTGGTCTAAAACCAGACCAATGATTTTCACCACAAACAACGACAGGAACCTGACGATACCCCA
>NZ_LR607259.1:0-5485 GCF_902162175.1 Bartonella saheliensis | reverse complement strand
AATACATACTGGTCTCAAATAAAATACTACATATTGTGTATAAAAACAAATTTATTTTAATTCTATTTGCAATTAAAAAACAAATCATGCTAGTATAAATCCGATTTAAGAAGTTGAGAACCTTGTCCACCTTTTTTAGGTGGCAAGGTTTTTTTATGCGCTCTTATCATAACCTTGCTTTTGAATGCTTTTATCAAACAATAGACAATAAAAAACCGCGCCCTTTAAAGACACGGCTTTTTATGTACGCTTTCTGTTATTCCATTATCCAAGAGTGGACGAATATCTCTATACTAAACAAATCGTATAAAAACGCAATATCAAAACAGCCTTTAAATCTTCTCTAAAGTTGTTGTTTTTTCACAATTATTAGGTGTTTGTTTTAAACTGATTTGTAAATTTAAAGCATCTAACACACTAAAGAAAGTAGAAAGCCGTGGATCACCTTTTTTACTTAAAGAGTGATAAAGAGACTCACGATTTAATCCTGTCTCATGAGAAATTGCGGTCATTCCCTGCTTACGTGCAATAATTCCTAATACATGTGAAACATAACCACTGTTTTTAGTTTCTAAAGCATCTTGTAACAACTCTTTAAAATCTTCAGTAGTTTTAAAAAACTCGCTAGCGTCAAATGGTGTTATTTTCATCATCAATCTCTTTTACTAATTGAAGGGCTTTTTCAATATCCTTTTGTTGAGTTGATTTATCACCCGCATTTAATAATAAAATAATCTCTTTTTTTCTTTTTACAAAATAAATTCTGTAACCCGCACCATAATGGATACGTAATTCACCGATGCCATTAAAGAATTTAACATCACCGAAAAGACCGTATTCAAGACGTAAAATGCGCATAGCAATTTTCTTTTGTACTTGTTTGTCTCTTAAAGAGTTTAGCCATTTGTTAAAGTATGATGTTTTCTTAATAATGAACATATGTAGCTTATAAGTAACGAAATAAATAATGTCAATTATAATGTTTATTCAAAAATATTTATATTATCTTATTGAAAACATTGTAAAAATAGTAAAATTATGCTATAGTTTTTGCATGATTTTAATGGAACTATAAGCATGTTAAATAAAGTTATTTTAATTGGTTATTTAGGGGCAAATCCAGAAAGTAAAATAATGCCTTCCGGTGGCGAGGTGGTCAATTTTCGGTTGGCTACTTCTGAGAGCTATACAGACAAGGTAACCAATAAGAGAATAGACAAAACAGAGTGGCATTCCATTGTTGTCTTTAATACACATCTTGCAAAAATAGCACTTCAATATCTTAATAAAGGCAGCAAAGTTTATATCGAAGGGCAGTTACAAACTCGTAAATGGCAAGATAAAAATGGTATTGAACGTTATGTAACAGAAATAATCTTACCTAAGTACAAAGGCGACTTAAAGCTTTTAGATGGCAAAAATGATGATACTCAAGAGCAGTCATCTCCTTATGACAGAAGCATTTACAGACCTCTTGATATGTCTACAGTACCAAATGATAGCGTTCCTTTTTAAAGTGGTGTGAAAATGAGATTAGACACATGGCTCCTACATCATAATATGATGATGCACAATCAGAGGATGTTATTAAATCATAACGATGCTTCTATGACTATTTTTGAACTGGCAATAGCAATTGTAATATCGCTGGCAATATGTGGATGTACTTTCTTTTTTTTTGAGGGCAAAATAAAGGAAAGCATACTGAGTATAATTATAGGTCTCTCTTTATCTGTATGGTTATTTAGTTTGAATAATGTATCAAGTTCAACAAATTGCTAACTTCTTTCTTGAAAAGGGGCGCGAGGAAGATATTGGAATTTCGCCTATGAAGCTTATTAAGCTGGTGTATTTTGCTTATGGTTGGATGTTAGCAGCTACAGGTAAGCGTCTCTTTTCTGATCGTATAGAGGCATGGCAGCATGGTCCAGTGATACCGGCTCTCTATCATGAGTTTAAAGATTGGGGACGGCGTTTTATTGATCATTACTCACGTATGGTGGATTTAGAGACAGGAGAAATTTTTATTCCTAGAATTCATAAAAACTCAACGGATGAATATACTTTCAAATTATTAGAGAGCGTTTGGAATGCGTATAAAAACTTTTCATCTTCTCACTTGTGTTATGAATCTCATAAGGAGGGAACGCCATGGAGGAAAGTATATAATGGGCGGTTTGGTGTGAAGTTAAAAGACCATGATATCGAAGAATATTTCACGCAAAAAATTAATGAATATTCGCAATGGGGTGTAAGTGAAAAAAAATAAAAAGAGGGGACGCCCACGGATTAAGGGATGTATCAGAGAAGCCAATGGTCGTATATCACGTGCAAAAGCACCGCGTGAAGCCATTGATAAATTGGCAATAGAAATGCGTGCAAAGCGCTTCTCTTTAAGCTTACAAGATGCAAAAAATCCACTTGTCGGTACTTATATAGGGCGGCTTTGTTTACAAGGCATTCTTGATCAAGAGCAATATGACACCGCACAACAGTACCTACAGATACGAAATAACTACCTTTGTGCAAAAGGCTTGCCTAATGCGATTTATGACGAAATGCCATCATCTGCTGATGATAAGGCAAGAGACAAATGGGTAGAATTTGCAACAAAGCAATTTGAAAACATGCAAGAGGTAATAAAAGAAGCGCAATGTCTCTATAGACAGTATAACTTCTATGCCGCGCTACAGTACCTCGTTATAGAGGATCAAGAATTACCGCATCTTATTAATCCATTATGTATTGTTCTCAATATTCTTAATGATTATCTAAAGTAAGAATATAAGATCTATAATGGATAAAATTAATAATGGAAGAAATACAGCCACCACGTTTGAAACCGCGCTTAAAATCAGCACCACGCATTCGGCAAATTCTTTGGTGTGATTTTCCAAAGGATGCTCAATTACCAGAATTTTGGAAGCAACGTCCTGTATTAATTGTTTCTAAAACTTCCAAGTTAAATGGGTGTGTAACAGTTTTACCGCTAACATCTAAATCGCAACCTGACAATCATGCAGCTTATCTCATAAAATCATTTCCAAATATGAAATCATCATGGGTTATATGTAATTATTTGATGACAGTCGCTGTTAGCCGATTAAGTGCAACTGATTGCATCTTTAGGTTATCCGAAGAAGAATTTAATAAGGTTATTAGCTTAATGTGGGAATATCTTCCACACCCTAATTATTGACAATTGTAAGTAATAAATCTATATTCAACATAGATACGGCGCTGTAACCAAACAGTGACCGCTCCCTTGTAAAAGGGGTCAGGTGCGAAGAGGTGGCTTGCTGCCTCTTTCGCTTTTTATAGATCATTGCATGTTGCTCTTAATGCGCTTCATAAGCACTTTTTATAAGTGTGCAATTATTCATAAAAATAAACAAGCATATCCATTGTTATTTTAATTTCATAATCTAGCCTCTTAACTTTTTCTTTTTGTGTAGCAATAGTCGCTCGAGCTTGGGTAATGAGATCGAGAAGTCGTGATACCTCTTCATGTTGCTTATACCGTTTTGCTCTAGCTAAATGCCGCATTTGCTCTATTGCGAATTGCATATTGCTTATCACGGCACGCGATACACCATTTCGGTTTATGACTAGATTACGCCATTGCTTTATAGTCTTTATATGTTGCTCAGCTAGTGGTGCTGGTATCGACAAAGTTTTTTCTAAATATTTATCGTGTATCCATTGAGCGATGTAACATCTTTGTTCCCACCAATCGTAATTTTTATACAGGTAATCACTGAGTTCTCTCTCTAGTCTTACTACTTCTTTTGAACAGCAGAATTCATCTAAATCATCATAAGCATATCCCTTTGAAGGGGATATAAAGCACGTTGTAAAAAGTGTGATAACTAATATGCTTCTAAAGAGAGTTTTTTTTATAAACATTGTTTCTACCTTAATTTACATCTTAACTACCTAACAGATTCCTCTTGAAATTATCAATATGTGTTATTTTTGTGTTGACAAAGTGATGCAAATCGTATTTAATGACATTACTGCACTTAGGTGTATTGTATCTAAATGAGGGTTGGATACAGTTTAAAGCCCCGCAAATGCGGGGTTTTTTGTTATCTGGAGGGAGGAATTTATGACATCAGAAAACACACAACAGGTTTTACAACCGACCAAAAAGCCTCTGCCTCCTAATGCAGGTCAAGGGCGGGTCAAAGGGGTGCCGAATAAGAATACTCGTCTTCTTAAAGAGGCAATCATTAAAGCAGCTGAATTGGCAGGCAGTAAGTATGGCAAGGAAGGGCTGATCTCTTATCTAGAAAAGCAAGCGATTAAATGCCCAGCTGCTTATTTAGCACTGCTTGGTAAGATCTTGCCCTTGCAAGTGACAGGTGAGAATGGGGGAGCCATTAAGATGATAGGGCGCGTGGAAATAGCGCCTTTAACAATGAATGACGACAAGACAGATTAAGATTGTACCAAAGCTTATACCGATTTTTACGGGTAAGGCGGCGGTACGTGCTGCTTGGGGAGGACGGGGGTCAGGAAAGACAAGATCCTTTGCTTTGATGGCGGCTTTAAAAGGCTATCAATTTGGCATGGGAGGGATATCAGGGACTATTCTTTGTGCACGTCAGTTTCAAAACTCGCTAGCTGATAGTTCTTTGGAGGAGATAAAACGCGCCATTGAAGCCCATGACTTTTTACAGGACTATTATCGGGTTGGGGAAGCTTCAATTAAGTCGAATGATGGTCGTATAGGTTTTCAGTTTTGTGGTCTGGATAGGAATATTGCGAGTATCAAATCCATGGGGCGGATATTGCTCTGTTGGGTCGATGAGGCAGAACCGGTCACAGAGACAGCTTGGCAGACGCTTATACCAACATTGCGTGAAGAAGGCGAGGGTTGGAGAGCAGAGTTATGGGTGACATGGAATCCATTGCGAGACAATGCACCGGTTGAAAGGCGGTTTCGCTTTTCAGACAATGAAGCCATTAAGCGTGTAGAGATCAATTGGTCAGATAACCCGAAGTTTCCGAAGATCTTGAATGAAGCGCGGCTTGATGATCTTAGAAATCGTCCAGAAACCTATAAACACATATGGGAGGGGGCTTATCTTACAGCGGTTCAGGGTGCTTACTATCAGAAAGAGATGTTGGCAGCTGAGCAAGAGGGGCGGATAGGGCGCATTGCACGTGACCCTTTAATGCAGATACGTGCCTTTTGGGATATTGGGGGAACGGGGGCTAAGGCAGATGCCACAGCGATTTGGATAGCGCAATTTGTGGGTAGAGAGATCAGAGTGCTTGATTATTACGAGGCACAAGGGCAGCCGTTATCCGAGCACATAGGCTGGCTACGTGACAATGGTTATGAGAAGGCATTGATGGTTCTCCCCCATGATGGCGCGACAAGAGACCGTGTGCACAATGTGAGTTTTGAGAGTGCCTTAAATGATGCGGGTTTTGAGACGCAAGTGATCCCCAATCAAGGGGCTGGTGCAGTCAAAAT
>NZ_LR607258.1:0-5615 GCF_902162175.1 Bartonella saheliensis | reverse complement strand
GTATGTCCCTCATGAATTAACCGTTAAAACATTATCTGATTGCTTAGCTTTTTAAGCCAATCGTCTCTTAAAGAAGTTTTTAAAGCGACATTGGTTCCCTCAACAAATCGTAAAAATGGAAGAATTGGTTGCCTAAATTTCAGAGAATTTCTATGAACAAATAATGATGTTTTCCCAAAGCTGCGGAAAATAGAGAAAAAAAGAATATTATTTTTAAAATAAAAGTGATTGAATATTCTCTAAAGCTTGTATAACCTCAGTCCTTCATAAAAGAATATAGAATATATTGAAACTTTCCTCGAAAAATTTCTTGGAAAAGAAAGTTAAAAACACATGACATTAAAATTTTTTTCTCGCAGTCAGGTTATAGGATTATTTCTCTCTCTCTTTACACTTTTTTTGTCTACTACTTTTTCCATGGCCGCAGACAAATCAAAAATCAAACTTGGTGTCATGGAAGGACACGAAGCAACTGTTTGGCAAGTCGCTGCAGAGCAAGCTAAAAAAGCTGGTTTAGAAATTGAGCTTGTTTATTTTTCTGATTACACTTTACCAAACGATGCTGTTAACGCGGGAGAGATTGATGCCAATGCTTTTCAGCACACGCCTTATCTTAAAAACCAAATGGAACAGCGAGGATATAAACTTTCAGTTGTAGGATACACATTTATTGCTCCAATCGGTGTCTATTCCCACAAAATTAAAGATTTAAAAGATCTGCGTGATGGTGCACATGTTGGCATTCCTAATGATCCATCCAACGGTGGAAGAGCCCTCCTCCTTCTCAATTCTTTAGGTCTTATTCAATTAAAAGATCCTCACGATATTCTTGCCTCTCCACTGGATATTATTAAAAACCCTAAAAACTTGCAAATTCGTGAACTCGATGCCGGCATGTTAGGGCGAGCTATCGATGATTTTGATATTGCCGTTATCAATACAAATTGGGCTTTGGTTTCTGGGCTAGATTTGCAAAAAGATGTTGTCGCATGGGAAAAAGCAGAAAATAATCCCTATAACAATATCATTGTTGTGCGGACCAGCGATAAAGATGAACCATGGGTCAAAAAATTAGTTGCTGCCTACAATAGCGAACCTGTTCGTGCAAAAATCAAAGAGATCTTTGGTCCAGCAGCACAAACATCCTGGTAATTATACCTCATATTTTCGTCGTTTTGCTAAACATTCTGGTAATTTTAAATGGAAAAAAACGCCCTCATTTCCTTAAAAAATGTCAGCCGTTGTTTTAACAAAACGGCGGGAAATCCAGCGGTTGACAACTTATCTCTTGAAATCCATACCGGTGAAATTCTTGGTATTATTGGTCGTAGTGGAGCTGGAAAATCAACACTTATTCGCTGTTTAAATGGATTAGAAAAAATTGATACAGGCTCTCTTTTTTTTGAAGGTATCAATATTTCAAATCTATCAGAGACAGAATGGGCGCCTTATCGTCAGCGAATTGGAATGATTTTTCAACATTTCAATCTTCTCTCATCACAAAAAGTGATCGATAACATTGCGTTACCGCTCAAATTAAGTGGTGTAAATAAAAAACAACGCAACAAACGTGCCCTCGAGCTTATTGAGTTAGTAGGATTATGTGGTAAAGAATATTGTTATCCAGCAGAATTATCAGGAGGACAAAAACAACGCGTTGGCATTGCTCGAGCGCTCGCTGCTAATCCTAAAATATTGTTATCAGATGAAGCAACCTCTGCTCTTGATCCAGAAACAACACAGTCTATTCTTGAACTTCTTGCCGATATTAACAACCGCCTCAATCTCACAGTTGTACTTATTACCCACGAAATGGAAGTGGTACGCACAATTGCACATCGCGTTATTGTTCTCAATCAAGGACGCATTGTGGAAGAAGGACATGTAAAAGATATTTTTACATCCCCACAAGAAGAAACAACTATTGCCATGCTCAAACTTGTTACGCCACAGCTTCCTGAAAAATATGCAAAAAATCTTAAATCCATCGGTCAAGAAGCTGTTATTGAAATGAATATTGCCGGTGAAATTGCCCAACAACCATTTCTCCATCTTCTGGAAGATGAAAGCGGTTTAAGAGCACGTATTCTCCACGGAGGCATTGATACAGTCCAAGGAGAAACTATCGGGCGCCTCTTCTTATGCCTTCCTGCTCAAGATCAAGAAGCTTTAAAAAAAGCCGTTCAATGGTTAACCGAAAAGGGACGATATTGCGAGGTGTTAGGCTATGTTTAATGTTCTATCTCATGAGCTTCCCAATGCCCTTTTTGATACAATCTTTATGACGATAAGTGCTTCTTTGATAGCGCTTATTATAGGGCTTCCCCTTGGTCTGCTTCTTCACACAACAGCACGTGGTGGAATTTTTGCTTCATCTCTTATCAATCGCCCTTTAAGCATCATCGTTGACAGTATTCGTGCCATTCCCTTTATTATTCTTGCATTTTATCTGCTTCCCGTTACCCGTATCGTTGTAGGAAGAGGGGTGGGAATGCCTTCTGTTATTTTTGTTCTCACCATTTCAGCTATTCCTTTTTATGCACGCATGGCCGAACTCTCTTTTAAAACCGTCGAAAACGGTCTCATTGAAGCAATCCGTTCTATGGGAGCAAGCCGTCTTCAAATCATCAGACATGTTCTTATTCCGGAAGCTCTCCCTAGCCTGATTACAGGTTTTACAGTCATGGTCATTTCTCTCATAGGCGCCACCTCACTTGCCGGATATCTTGGTGGAGGCGGTTTAGGAGACATGGCAATCCGCTATGGCTATCAACGCTATAATACCTTTATCATGACCATTGTCATCCTTCTTTTGATCATGCTCAATATTATCACCCAATGGACTTCTGACAAAATCGTACAAAAACTTGATAAAACAAAGCATTAAAAGACTAAGGATTTCGCATACCCGCATTATCATCCTCTTTGCCACTTCTAAAGTGAAACCATCTTCCAAGTTTTCCCCTTGGAGATCGAAAGCGTTCATAAAAAACCAAGCACTTTTTCTCTTATCTTAAACAACTTTATCGATATAAGCCCCCATTTTGTAACCTAAGCAAACAGTTTGAATAGCTTCAATATAAAAGGAGATTAGATGAGAGCTTTTGTAATATTCAAAGACTATCTCTCACTATAAAAATGATAAATGACCATGTTAAATCACTCTATTGATCACAATCCAACCATAATACCTTATCAAAACAGTCGAGCAGACAAAACAATCCGCTATAACAAACAAGGTGATAACACCTCCACCATAATTATGATTGATGACTCTTAATATATGAGTGTTGTCTCCCAAAGTTTTTGATAAAAACAGACATCTCGTCAATCCATTGCTAGTCTATCCATACTTTCTATGACGTTATTTTATTTTCTTAAACAAGGTTTATGCTTTAACTGCAACCTATATGTACATCAACATCTAGATTGAGTGAGATAAAAATTCTAAACACTGTTCCTGCTTTTGTATGCCAAAATGCAAGCGAGCGGCATTGCGGATCTGTCAAACATAGTTGCTAAAATGGGAAGTCCAGCTAATTTTGAAACAATCCTAAAAGCATAAAGATATAAACCAATTTTCATCCTTACCATTATTCTTTAGTTTAGTATTAAAACTTTCAAAAGCGTTTAAAACAATAAATAATGGAGATTACGCATTGTCCCATGTTTTAATTATCGCGTTTTTAATAAATCACAACCTACTCATAAAATAGAATGCCCTAAATGAAATAGATTTAGCTCACATCTTCATACGCTTTTAAAAATACATCAAGGTTTTCACGTCCATTTTTCATTTCGCAACAGCAGCCATAAATGGTATAATAGCTCATCCACTGAACCTCCATCTTTACGCTTTATAAAAAAGTACACCGGAACCATCAGATACTTTGCAAACATCCAATACCGTACCCCATCCCTTGATACTTGAGATGATTCAAAGACATAGCTTGTCTGCACAGTTTCACTCCATACAGTCTTCCCCACTTTTAAACGTGCAAATAAATAGTTTTGATTATTTCAACATGGAAATAAATTTAAAATGAGAGAGTTTTACAATATTCTAGACTCGCATTCAGAATAAATGCAGTACAATATTTATCCTTATATTCTTAATTTTACCATCGAAGAAAATTTGAACAAAATTGTATGAGAATTCTTATCAAACACAGTACTCAAATAATCTTAAGAATTGGAAAGTTTTTCCCCCATAACAGCAACAATAAGCCATTGAGCCGTGAGAGCTGGTTTTTTTAACTGTTCCACTTCCACTGTAACCCCATAATGGAAGACTACGCGACCAGAAGGGCGAATTTCTGCATTATCGAGCACAAAACGTGCCCGTACCCGTGTTCCTGTCTTCACAGGACTCATGAAGCGTACTTTATCAAAACCATAATTAATCCCCATTGTAGCCCCTTCTAATTCTGGAAGAGCCTCATAAGCAAGCGTAGACAAAAGCGATAATGTTAAAAACCCATGAGCAATCGTTCCGCCAAAAGGTGTCTTTTTAGCCTTTTCCTCATCAACGTGTATCCATTGATGATCATCTGTAGCACATGCAAATTGATTAATCATATCCTGTGTAACAAGACGCCACTGCGATAATCCCATTTCTTTTCCAATAAAAGTAGTGACATCTTGTACTGTGATTTTTTTCTGCATAACGCTATTCCTATTTTATTTGATAAAAGCAATCATCCCCCTTGCTTTTATAAAACCCATTGATTAGAGCATCAAGAATAAAAGATTAATTGTCTTAGAAACAAATACATCTTATGAATAAGAAAACTCTTTTCGTAGCATAGTTTTCAAATGGGAAAAAAGAATGACAAGCAATGTGAACCTAACAGGTTTAGCGCGTGATTTGAAGAAACGTGTAGAAAACCATCCCCCCATCCGTATTGGACTGATGGGTTGTGGGGAGATGGGCACAGATTTATTATCAAGTATTGCGCAAATGGAGGGAATAACAGTTGCTGCTGTAGCCACAAGGACGCCGTCACGTATTTTTGATGCTGCAACACTTGCCTATGGCGAAGAGGGACATGTCTGTAACGTTGAAAATGCTCATGCCCTCACGCAAAGCATTGAAAAAGGTTTGATTGCAGCAACAGACGATATCGACCTTGTTTTACGCCATGAACAAATTGATATTATCGTTGATGCAACAGGCTATCCTGAAGCGGGAGCGGAAATTGGCTTTAAAGCGCTTGAAAACAACAAACATCTTGTCATGATGAATGTTGAAGCGGATGTTACAATTGGCGCGTATCTGAAACATGAAGCAGAAAAACGAGGGCTTATTTATACCCTTGGTGCCGGAGATGAACCAACTTCCTGTATGGAACTCATCGAGTTTGTTTCAGCTCTTGGGCATAAGATTGTTGCAGCGGGGAAGGGAAAAAATAATCCTCTGCTCTTTGACGCCACACCTGATGTTTACGAAGAAGAAGCATTACGGCGTAATATGAATGTGCGCATGTTAGTTGAATTTATTGATGGTTCCAAAACGATGGTTGAAATGGCAGCTATTGCCAATGCCACTGGACTTCTTCCCGATTGCCCAGGAATGCATGGCCCCCAAGCGGCACTACAAGATTTAAATAAAGTTC
>NZ_LR607257.1:0-5672 GCF_902162175.1 Bartonella saheliensis | reverse complement strand
GATAAAAGCCATTGTCATGCTGTATGGTTGCATAGGCTGTGAGGGACCATTTATCAACGGTGTTTTTTCCAGCATCTTGCATATCTTTTGGCGTAAAGGAAAGCTGTCCATAGGTTCCTAAAAGACCGAAATTGGTTGTGGTATTATGCCCTTCCAGTGTTGCAAAGTTCACCCCTCCTTGGAGAGCGGCATAGCGAAGGTCAGCACCGCTATAACCATATTGACGTGGCGCGCTTTCAGAGGAGAAGGTTCCTGTACTTCCATAGGTGTGTAAGAAAAAGCCGTTTTGTTTTTCTTGTCCTTTATCTATGATCGCTGTTCTGATATTTGCCAACAAAGTGTTTTGTTCAGCCATATCAGTCAATCCACTATAGAAGAGAGCATTTGGCATGACCAAATAGCTTGCCATTTGTGCTACAGGTGCTTCTACTTTTGAATCAGGAAGAAGTTCTTTATGTAAGCGGAAATCCCAGAAATTCTCATTCTTTTCATCAAAGAGACTTTGTTCAATATTCGCTTGGCCATAGCTTGATTCTGGTCCGTAACCTGTTAGCGTATATTTATAAGGTGAACCACCCCTTGTGATATAACCATGGGCTAATTTGAAAGAATTTTCATCAGCCTTTCCGGAAACTTGGATCAGTGAAAGCCCACTTATGTTAGAAGGATCGGAAGCATTTATGACACTCTCTTTATCTCCTAAATCGCTTTGAATATAAACTGTTGTGGAGCCTGAAACATCGCCGTGAATGAGAAGATGATCGGTTTCTTGCTCTGTGATTGGTGTGCCATCAGTCCATTTTGTATTGAAATAAATTTTTGCATCACCTGTTGCATTATAGACGGCCGTAGTCCCTGGTTTTCCGGAACCTATATGCAATGTTTGATAATGACCTTCTGTTGGTTTGTCAAAAATTATAGAGCTGTTGTTAAGACCCAAGACAGAAACATCAGAGCGTGCTCTTTGAGCAATATCACGTAAGTTTCCCTCAGCGTCTTTTTCATTTTCACTGATTTTCAACGTCCACGTTGTTTCATTTTTAAGATCAAAGCTTGTTTTTCCCTTTTCTTTATTTCTTACACCACCTTGTAAGACAGAGTGATCTGCGGTTAAAGTAAACATTTCAACAGGTTCTGTCTCCTGTATGTCGTTTTTGAATAACGTATCAGCAAGGATTTTTGAATTTTTAAGATTAACTTTACCAATTGATTCAATGGTATTTATTCCAACACCATTTTCAACAAGCAATTTTGTATCCGTTAAATTGATTTCTGAAGTCTTATCATTAGGGGAGGCTTCAAATCTTATACCACTCCTTTCTGCCTTTGCCGATATATTTATCGTATCAATTTTTCCACCATCTTTTAAGACAAAAGTCGATCCGTTTGCAGTGACTTTTCCTCCTGTCATGGTGATTTTAGATTGAGAATCGCTTGCATATAATCCATCACCGGGCTCATATTCATGGTCATCTGCACCTGGATTTTCACCCTTGAATGATGTTACTTCAACATTGTCTTTTAAAATAATAGTGCTGCCACTTCCTGCGTGTATCCTCCCTCCAAAGGATCCACCTGAAACTGTTACTTGAGAAGTGTCCTCTGCCCTTACGCCGTACATTGCTTCTTTAATGGTTACATTTTTTAAAGTGAGTTTACTTTTTTTATAAGCACTTATTCCCTTCATTAGAACGTTATCATATTCATTTTTACAACTTGCTATTGTGACATTTTCCAGTACGCTACTACTATTAAAGAGAGCTACACCGCTTGCAGAAACATTAATAGAACCTCCTGTCATCTTGAATGTAGCGTTGTCTGATACTTGAACGCCATATCCATAAAAAGGATCATTTCCAAGTGGAGCACCAACAATGGTATTTTCCGATAATTCAATCAAACTATCGGATCCTTTAACGACGACAATGGTTGCAACAAATGGTGTTCCTTCCGGAGGCGTACTCCCCAGCTTTAAATTTTTGCCGATGATTTTTCCACCCTTTTCTGCCCAAATATTATTGTAGCTTTCTTTAGAGACTTCTATTTTTTTCTCACCAGAAACTCTAAGTTCTTTCGCTTGTGCATTAGGATAGGTGCCAAACAATAGGATTGCTGAAATTGCTGTATATGATAGAAGAATTTTTTTGGACATCTATGTTCTCCTCACTTAACTAAGCTGCAAATGTTTTCTTGGCTTGTTATATCCCCGCTTGTTACATAAGAAGAACAAACAATATAAGAAAATAAAAAATGGCTAATTACTATTTATTATTTTGTAATTATTATTTTATAATTTACTTATAGTCAAATTATTTAAAATTAATTCATATTGTATTTATTGTGTATAAAAATATTTTTTAAAAATATCAAAATAATATTTATAGCTATGATAAGTAGATAGTCGTTGTGTATTTGTACTTTCGTTTATGGTACTAGGATACCGTTATATATTTTGATATATTAGAGAAAACAAAGGGGAAACAGCATAGCGAGGCGTAGCTGTCAGCAAAAATTAAAAAAGTTTTCTTAATTTTCTATTTGATGTATTTTATATTAAGTACAATGTGTTTTATAACTATGCTAAAGAGCTCTAATTGGTTCTTTTATAAACCCTATTACTCTTTTTGAGTGTCTTGATAAATTTGTTGATATCTTTTTTGTTTTTATTTCATCTCATTAAATTGACTGCGTAAAGGGGGATGCAAAGGGATGCTTGGGAATATGTTTTCCATGGAAAGAGGAAAATAATCGCAGGTTATGTTTTCTTTATCTATTTATGATAATGAAATTATTACATTTTCTTTTTCTTGAGAAAAAGGGAAGGGGCTTTTATGAAGCAAGCGAGATTTATCAATAACATCTAAGCTCAGCATAGTTATCTCTAGGTGTTTTTTCTGAGCGTTTTGGTTCGCTCTCACGTGGATGATGAATCGCTTTGTGTCATTTTGTTTAAGAGAGATGAATGCATTTAATCTGATAGGCTTCAAGGACAATACGTTAGCCTTGTAAATCAATAAATCTTTATGGAGATGATGTTAAGGGGATAAATAACAACGCTATTCAAGCGATCTTTTAATAAAAGAGTGTCAAGAATAAAAAAGGCAGCATATTGTGCTGCCTTTTGGTTAAATTGAATAGAATGGCTATTTTACAGTTTTTCTTCAAAATTGATAGCGTATTCCGCCTGAAAAGCTTGCTCCCGATATACCGGTTTTTTGCAGCTTTTGTTGATAATGAACATCAGCATGAAGGACAATATTTTGTGATAATTGTGCATTCACACCAAGTCCACCTTCAATCGCAGCTCCCATAGTATCAAGGTGGAACGATTCACCAATCTTTATGGTGCTATTGTTAGAAAAGGCTTTAACAATATTCAATTTACCATAAAAAGAAAGAATACCACCGTTTTCAGTAGGAACTATTTTTTGCGTTAAGCGCCCACCAACACGCACCAACCATTGATGAGGATTTCCCATATCCACATTAAAGCCATCAATATCTGAGAGTGTGCCAATCATAAGACGTTGATAAACGACTTGTGCTTGTGGTTCAAAGGACAATCCTTTCGTACTGGTTTCAAATTTTTGTCCAACGGTTGCCGATGCACTGAATGTATCGGTGTTCGTTAATTCTGCTGTCTTTCCTATGAGAGCAGTGGTGATATCTCCCTTGAGCATTCCATAGGAGAAGAGCGCATGGACATATGTCCCATTATGATGATGCAGGCCACTATATGCAGTCAGTGACCACTTATCGAGTGTACTCTTGTCAGCACCTTTCATATCTTTTGGGGTGAAAGCCAATTTCCCATATGTTCCTAAAAGACCAAAATTGGTGGTCATGTTTTGATCTTCTAGAGCAACCAACGTAAAGCCTGCTTGTAAAGCAGCGTAGTGAATATCGGCACCATAGCCATATTGTAACGGCGTACGGTGGGAGGATAATGTCATCTTATTGCCATAGGTCGAGAAGAAAAACCCTTTGTTTTTATGATCTTTTGTCTCAAAACCTGTTTCTTGCATCGTATCCAGTAACGCATTTTGATTGTTTACATCAGCCAATCCAGCTGAGAATAGAGCGTTAGGCATGACCAAATAGCTTGCTACCTGAGGAACGAGAGCTTTGATCTTTCCTTCATCATCGAGCGTTTCACGTTGCAAGCGGAAATCCCAGAAATTCTGATGTTCTCTCAAATGGTTTTGTACGTTGCCTGTTTGTCCAGAATTTGATGTTGATTCACCTTTTATATTATTCTCAACGCCTAAAGTCATTCCCCCTAATACAACGGGAGTCGTGTCGGTTTTTGCGCTCTTGTCTTTTGATTGTTGAGATACTTCCCCTAAGCGGCTTTGCGCGCTCTCGGCTTTTCCAAGACTTGAGGTTGGTCCATAGGCATTGAGTACATATTTATAAGGCAAACCACCCATTGTGACATAGCCATTTTCTAGCTTGAAGGAATTTTTATCTGCCTGTCCAGATACTTGTATGAGTGACAGACCACGCATATTCGCGGGAATAGGAGCTTCTCCTGTCGATGACTTATCTTTTGAAAGACTATTGAAATTAATTATTGTGGTACCTGAGACATCTCCATGGACAAGAAGGCGGTCTGTTTTTTGTTGTGCTTTTCCTAAACCATCACTCCATTCTGTATTGAAATAAATCCTTGCATTGCCCGTTGCATTGTAGACAGTTTTTGTCGTGGAGTCCCTATTTTCTTGTGAATGAGGAACCTCAATAGCTTGTCCTATACTCAAGGTTTGATATTGACCCCTTGCCAGTGTATGGGGCTCATTAAACACAATAGAACTATTATTAAGGTTCAGGACTGAAACGGTAGACAGTGCTCGCTGCTCAATGTCGTGAAGAGCATAATTAAATGTACTAGAATCACGATTTATGTCATATTGACTTACATTTAAATACCATTTGCTCTTGTTAGTTAAATTAAAAACAGTCGTATTAACTGCTAGGGTTCTTGCTCTTCCTTCCATAATCGAATTATCGGCAGTTAATATAAAAGTCACAGGGTGAGGATCTGAATCTGTTTTCTTTTTTACATTATTTTGTAATAATACATCAGCACGAATTTCTGAATTTCTAAGTTGAACTTCGGCAACAGACTTTGAAGATGAAGGTCCTAAAATACCGACACCATCTCTCACAAGAAGTTTTGTATTGGTAAGAATTGCCTTATTGATAACTTCCTCACCATCTTTCAAAAAAACATCTAAAATGCTGTGAAAAATAACACCGGATTTTCTTTTGCTTTCTATGAATGAATCTTCAATATTGATGATACCGTTCGAAATTGATAGACCAGTATACAAGGCATTGGCTTTAACTCCTTTAGCATTAATACGTCCACCTTGTGATACAGAAAAGGCAAACGAAGCTGAATGTATTGTGGAGTTTGTAATTGTGGCAATCGCTTTTTTAGAGGCGTACACTGCGCTTAATCCATTGCGGATAAAAACATTATTAAGAGTTTTTTCCTCTCCGTCTTCCAGCTTAAACTCATTAATAATTTCCGGAGGTTGTGTATTTGCATGAGTTGGAGCGAGATGAGAAAAAATGAAAGTTCCAGCAATTGTACATAACAAAAAATTTTTTTTATAAATATATTTCTTACACATAGAGATGCCTTTAGTATTTGGTATGCTTTGATG
>NZ_LR607256.1:0-5672 GCF_902162175.1 Bartonella saheliensis | reverse complement strand
CTTTAATATACATTTAAGAGGGTTTTGTAGGGGTTTTGGGGGGGGGTAAAAACAGACAAAACCTATAAGTAATATAAGAAAATGAATATACATAACTCTCTTTAAACAAGGCTTTTAAAAAGAATAAAGCTCTCATTTGAGATTACGGTATAATCTTTTAGAGGCAATCCAAATAAGAGTGTCTAAAAGTGCAAATGTTCTTTTTTTAGAATAACGCATGATAAATTATTCCTTTTAAGATTGTATGTAAGCAATTTATAAAAGGGGTATAAATCTATAGTTATAAGACCCTATACCCCTTATGAGATTAGCATGCCCATTATGTGAGCATGCTTTATAAGCTTATTCAGTTTCTCTAATTTCTAATTTTGGTAAGTTCTTAACAATTTTCATTGTCTCTAAACTTACGGTAATTACCCTTTGAAACAATTCTAGAGGATAAGCAGGGTTACCCATTGTCTCAACGGCATAGCGATTAGCATCATTCACAATACCACTCTTTTTATCAGTCTTAACACATTGACGTCCCATAACCCATTCAAGAGCAGGCTTGCCATTGACGATATACTCATAAGCTTCCTTGGGTATATCTGTCATGATGATATTGCTGTTATAAATAACCGTCGATTTATCCTTTTTCTTACTATCCTTAATTTTTGCAAATTTCATTTCAGTTACATAATAGAATTCTTTAGGATTAGAGATATCAGTCTGTTTTGGATTGCCTTTTTTAAAAGTCACTGGATAAGGTTTCACATCTTCATAATTTACATGCAAATGACCCAGTTCACGCCCCGCTGTCACAAATTTCCAAAAATCTTCAGCAGTTTTTACACAAGGGATACGAGGCAATTCTTTAGAAAGGTTATCAGCATAACGAATACGATAATCTTCCGAATGTAAAAGACCATAAACATAATAGAATAGATCATCTTTAGTGATTTTTTCATTAGGATAAGCTTCTTTAAAATGTGCTAATCCTTCATCTGTAATGGCATCACGCCTTTGTAAACCAGCACTTTTACTTTCTTCTGTAGAGTTCGTAAATAGATGAGACTGGTTATCGTCTTTATCTTCTAAAGATTCAATATTCTCATAAAGATACCTTGGAAAACATTGACCATTATGCACTACATGAAGATCAAGTATAGACTTAACTATCAAAACAGAAAAACCTGATTGAGTTCCTATACCTGTAATTTGAATCACTCTATTTTCGACTGCTTGCCCCATCGGAAATATCCGCGGCATTTGGTAAACCATATCATTGAAGGCGCGATTATAATAAAGCCACTGTCTTGTAAAAGGACGATAAATGCTTTGAATAAGGCATGTTTCTTCAAATTCAAAAGTCTTTCCTTTTTCCAAATCTTTTTTTAGTGCACGGCTCCAACTTATCTTTTTTTCATCTGAATTAACAAAATCATTTGCAGCATTTGCACGTAACTTATGATCAACATGTGAATAGGCATGATTAAAACGTTCCACTTCACTGTTATAGAAGGCAATCATGTTACTCATGTTCTTCGCTAAAACTGTACGGCTCGAATTGTATGCCCACGCATCACGGCTCGTCATAATGCCACGAGAAAATATTGCAAATAATTTTTTACTATTACCTTTCTTAATACCTAAAGCTAGGAATGTTTTAAAACTATCATCACGTTGATGTATCCAATCCCCATGCTCGTCTGGTATAATCATTTGCCAACCTTGTTTACTCCGTGTAATACCATCAATACTACCAAAATACTCAAGAGCCGTAAGTTTTTCTTTTGTTGTAAGATTATTACCAATGTCATGGTAGTAAATTTTACACTCTCCAGAAACATTAGGCTTTTTGATAAATAATGTCACAGCAATACCCGTCATACTTCCATTGCCAAAAACATTCTCTCCTTCTTGAGAATTATTTTTATTCATCATATTTTTACGAAGATCCCCCCGTAAATTAAGAACATAAATACTGGTAAATTCTTTAGCCAAAGATTTTCGTAAACTATCCATTGTTGGCTTTTCTACGTAACCAGAACCAGAAACAAAGCCGATTACCCCAGCATTATCAATACGGTCACTAGCCCAGCGGATAGCACGGATATAACTATCATAAAGCGCTCGTGAATTCGTTACTTTCGATTGAGCGGCATAAGTCTCACGAATACGGTCATCTAGTATGGGATAAGGACTATTCTTTGCATTATCATTTTCGCTTTTTTGTCCTACGGAATAAGGAGGATTACCAAAGATAACTTCGATATTCAGATTTTTCTGGTGTTCTAAATATTCACTGTTCTCTTTAAACAATTTTTGTAGCAGATTTTTCTCTTCAAGCATCCGAAACGTATCAGTCAAACCAATATGCTTGAATGGGATATAATTCCCTTTCATCAGACTATGATAGGTCGATTCAATGTTAATGGCTGCTATGTAATAAGCCAGTAAAACAATTTCATTGGCATGGATATCATGACGGAATTTATATTCCATATCCTCTGGTTTTATGAGATTGGATTGTAAAAGTCGTGTGATAAAGGTACCAGTACCCGTAAAAGGGTCAAGAATGGAAACACCGCGTGATCCCAAGCTTTTTCCAAACTCATTGCGTAATACTTCATCAATAGAGTGAATGATAAAATCCACTACCTCAACGGGGGTATAGACAATACCAAGCCTATCGGTGGTTTTCTTAAATGCCTTGGCAAAAAAGTCTTCATAAAGCTTGATAATAAGGTTCTGTCTTGCTTGGGGGGAGGTAATCCCAGAGGCACGGAATTTTACGCTGTCATAAAACTCTTGTAATTCTTGAGATACCTCTTCAATATTGGTTTTGTCCAACTCAGCTAAGATCTTTTCCATCGCTTGAGAAATGGCATTGTTTTGGATAAATTCATTGCCATCAAATAAAGCTTCAAACACGGGACGCGTCACAAGATGTTGTGCTAACATCTCAAGCGCTTCCTCTTGTTTGATTTCGCTGTTTAAGTTGTTTTTTAGTTCTTTGTGAAAGCTCTCAAAAGCATGAAAGGCTTCACTGGTTTCATCAGAAAGTATATCTTTGAGACGATTAATATGGTTTTGCGCAATCTCAGCAACATTGCCAGCCCAAATACCCCAGTAATCTGCAAGGGTAAATTTCTTAGCAAGAAGGGTTTTAAGGGCATTAGGAAATTCTTTATAAAAAGGTAATCTCATTTGCCCGTTATAACTATGACGGGATTCATAGGCAGCTTTTCCAATATCAAGCCCCGTGCTTTCTGGTTTCTCATAAACATAAATTTTATCTTCAACCGTCGTCATACTCTTTAAGGCTACAATCTCTAAAGTATGACTAACGTCTTGACCTAAAATCATCTGGTTAAGGGTGACTTCAAAGTTCTCATCATGGGAAAGCAAAGCATTGATCACTTGCCAAACAACACTGTATCTCTTGTTGTATTTTAAAGCCTCTTCAGCAGAAATCCCAGCCGGTATCCCAACGGGTAAAATGATATAGCCTCTTTTTTTGCCCTTGGAACGACGCATAATACGCCCCACTGCCTGTATCACGTCCACTTGGCTTTTGCGCGGGTGCAAAAACATGATCGCATCAAGAGCAGGAACATCTACTCCTTCAGAAAGACAGCGTACATTGCTCAACACACGGCAAGTATTTTCCCCCGCATCTTCCTTTAACCAATCAAGGGCTTCATTGCGTTTCTTGGCACTTTGTGTTCCATCAATATGCGCAAAGGTACACTGAAGAGGCGGCGTCTTTTTATAGAGCTTATAAATATCAGACAATTCTTCCTGCATGCCTTTAGAATTGAATGTATCACAGATACGTTCAGAGGTCTTAATATCTCTACAAAAAGCCAAAGCCCGCCGCATGGGATTGGGGTCATCACTCAAGTCAACCTTCAGATCTATTTTACTCAGGGCTTGATAACAGCCTATGATCTTGGTTTTATCATCAAGAGTAAGTTCATAATTCTCATCGGTCATCAGATGTTGAATGGATTCACTGACTTCCTCTTCATTAACACCCAAAACAATAATCTTATAAGGAACTAAGAGTTCATTATTAACGGCTTTAGAGAATGTGTAGGTGTAAAGATTTTTCCCATAGAGCGCTTCATCATCCATAGAGGCTAAAATGCCATTCATCTCATGGGCTTGCTTTTTGGCACTATCAGCAAAGATCTTTGGGGTTGCTGTCATGTAGAGGCGTTTTTTTCCTCGAATAATGCTGTTGTCATGAACCTTGATAAATTCAGATTCATGCTTATCTGTTCCCAATACAATCCCAGTTGTTCTATGGGCTTCATCACAAATGATCAGATCAAATTCGGGTAAATCATATTCCTTTTGCGCATCGGAAATCACTTGAATAGAATGATAGGTCGAAAAGACCACGGTCATCACATCAAGAGAGGTCTTATTGGCTTTACGTGCAAGCTCTTTTGCATCCGTTGTCGCCGGTAAGACAAGATCAGAGGCATCAAGACCAGATTCATCATCATGTTTACTTTTACGACGCTTGCCCACTTGTGTATCCGAACACACGGCAAAGGAACGCAAGGGGATTTCTGTATCAATGGTCCATTCACGGATTGTTTGTGACATCAAAGCAAGAGAGGGCACCAAAAACAACACACGCTTGCCTTTTCCAGCTATTTGCTCTGCTATCTTAAGACTGGTAAAGGTTTTCCCCGTCCCACATGCCATAATAAGCTTGCCACGGTCTGCTTCTTGTAAACCTTCACAAACCGCTTTCAGTGCTTCTATCTGATGATCTAAAAGCTTTTTTTTCGGTTGTTCTTTAAGGACAGCTTGTCCTCTTTCTTTATAAGCTCCCCAATCAATTTGACTGTTTTCTAAATCAAACAGATTAATCTGTTGAATACGAACCTCTTGACCATCACAAGTGTTGTTAGCATTATCACTCCAATTGCTTTCAGTGCTATCAACCAGAATGCGACGGGTGAATATTTTCTTCCCAGAGGCAGCAATAAAGCTATTAATATCTTCTTTTTTAATGATGTGAGAAGCATCATAGCATTTACATTGAATAGCCGCATAACCTCCTTCATCACGGATTGTAGCGACCAGATCAATACCGATATCACGCCCATCTTCATCATGTTCTTTAGCCCATTCCGAATAAGTCTGAACCTTTTCGTATTCCTGCTTTTGTAAAGGATCTTCAGAGAAATAATCCTTCACAAGATTTTCAAACAGTGTTCCTAATTCACGGGGTGATTTAGCCTTTTCACGGTAGAACTCTAAGAGAGAGCGTAAAGTGACTTGTTTATTATCAGACTTAACAGATTGAAGCATATTATGATAAACTCCATTAGCGTATGGTATGATCAAAGATCATAAAGAAACGGAATGAAGTCTATTAAATTGATTCAAAAGAAATATCGATAACAAAATGAGACAAAAACACACGAAAACTCATAAATTTCTTAAAATTAAATTTTATAAATAATATTTATAAGCAGCATAATAGTGAAATTTGCTATTCATTTGACGTGTTAATCAAGACAAATGCACTACGTGTTTAAAAACATCAGAATGATTATTTTGATAGGTTTTTTTACGAATTTTGCTTATAGGTTTTGTCTGTTTTTACCCCCCCCAAAACCCCTACAAAACCCTCTTAAATGTATATTAAAGATTGTATTTACGTG
>NZ_LR607255.1:0-5895 GCF_902162175.1 Bartonella saheliensis | reverse complement strand
GTTATGCGCGCAAAAGCTAAAAACGTCAAAAAATTATACACTTCCCAAAGCATTAAAGACCTGAAATAAATAACACTTGCAACCATTCTCCTATCGAGGAGAAAAAAACGCAGGTAAAGTTATGTTGAGGGGGCTGGGGGGCATCGGAAATCTTCCTGCGTAAAAGAACCTAATGGACCGTAATAGGGGGGAAATACCACTAAACAGCTTTCTCGCTAAGGCTAGAAGGTAGAAGCCTAGAGATACGTGATTCTGTGCATAAAAGCTTTGCAAGAGTAGAAACTCAATCGATACGTCACTCTCGAAAAGCAACTTGAAAAATAGATTATATGCTTTGCGATATCTTGCGCCTTATTCCATCTGTAGAGCGCACATCTCTATCCTATACACAATATGCTCCTTTTTTTGCTTTAAGGGAAAGGTGGAAGGACAAGAGAAAGCTTTTGATCCGTGTTCTAGAGACATGGGGCATATGTGTTATGGGCTGTTATCATTTGAAGCAGATGCGTAACGCATTTACAAGATCACTGATGTGCTCAAAGAGCGCGCGGTTTATCTGCAGGGGATAATTTTTGCATGCATCTTGTGAGTGCAAATACTCATGTTCTCTTTTCTTTTTACTCCATCTCCAGTTCTTTCACTATGTGGGGGAGGTTTGTTTGCACCGATGATCATTGCAAGGATGGTATGTGGGGTTGTTTGGTTTATTGATTTTGTGCGTGCGGTGTGATTTTCCCCATAACGGTCGCGTGGCAGAGAAGGATTCGTGTGCTATGAATGGGGGAGGTCGCTTTTAGCAAGCCTATGACTTAGCGCACATCAATAATGCATGCTTAATCCTAGGAAAACTTACAAACACAGAAAGAAGCCCATAGGGCAAGAAATTTGATCACCCTGGAGCACAAAAAAACATTACAATGGAATTAGTGGTAAAAAATTTTAAAAGCTTAAGGACGTGGCAATTGAGCATTTTTATGGAGAATAGGTATCTCTTTAACAGTCTTTTTAATGTTCGTAGGTCTTTTGTTTAAGGAGTAGGAGAGCAATGAAGCATAAAGAACGCTAAAATATTTAAAAACATAAAAAGCTGTACTAATCTGTACAGCTTTTATCTTAACGAAACGTTTTAGAGTTTGAAAATCTCTTTACGGCTTCTGTAACCATAATAACCACAAACACTGGAAATGATGGCGCCTATCAGACTCCCTAAAAAGCCCCACCATCCCATGTGTGATGCTTTTGTCGTGGCTTTATCAGCCATGTGAAGAGCATCTTTTGCCCGTGCATCAAGCTTTTGAGATAAGGTATCGGCTTGTTTTTCTAGTGCTTTGAGGGTTTGTTCTGTTTTTTCCTCTGCCCCTTGATAGAGTTGAACGGCGCGGGTGGCTGTTGTTTGTGCCTCTGTACGCGACATGCCATTGTTCATCAGGGCTTTGATGATATCGCTTTGATTAACTTTTGTCGTCAGCGTTTCTAAGCGATCAGAAAGGTTATTCCCTAGATTTTTCAGAGTGGTGCGATAATGTGAAGGATCATTTTTGAAAGCGGTTATCGCAGAGCCAATATCGTTGAGCGCAGCCTGATAGGTTTGTTTCAAGCGATCAAGATTAAGAGCTGGAATATCACTTTTTTTGAGAAGTGTATGCAACTCATTGCCCAGTTTATCAAAATTAATCCCATGGTCATTTTTTGTAAAAAACTTTTCAAAATTTTCGCTGTTTAATTTTGCAAGTAGAGAGGGAAGGTTGTCGACGGTTTGTTCGATCATAGACGCGCTTTTCCCAACAGCTTTAGCGCTTAAGTTTGCTGTATGTGAAATCACGTGGATGGCTTGGAATGTCATCAGCAGTGTGATGAGAGCCCAGGTTAAAAAACCATGAAGAGCGCCAGAGATTTCAGCAAAACGCCCAGCAACAAAGCCTCCACTTGCAAGACTGATCACCATAACAATGAGGGAGCCAATACCCATGGAGAGGAAAGAACCTCTAAAAGGGGAGGACGAGGTAAAGTCCATTTGGCTTAAGCCTAAAGCGGCTATGAGGAAAGACAGGCAGATTGAAACAGCAAGAGCTGTAACCAGTCCAGCAAAAATGGCGGACCATGAAATAGGTGTATGAAAAAATGAATATTTTGTCTCTAGAGATGTTTCTTCTAGAAAATTCGTATCGAAAGGTGTTTTTTCAGGAATGCGGGTTTCCATGTTTTATCTCCTTGAATATGCTGGAGATACAATGTCTTTTTGCCAATTATGTTCCAAAGTTTATAGCCCATTATGGATAATTAGGCTGCTAAAGGTGAAGTGGAGAGATCTAAATAAGATTTAAAAATATCAAGGTGGCGCATTTTAAAATTTTTGTTTAAAGCACATAATCGAGAATTTTGGTTGAGTGTAAAAAGAAGCATGAAAAAGATAAAATAGGGGCTTTTACGAGGGCATCAAACAAAATAATATGGGATGTTTTTTTGTTCCTATTCTGTCATCAAGTTTGAATTTTTCATCTTATAATAATGTTTTGATTGATAAATAGGCGATTAAGCTTTGTGAATGAGAATATGTTTTATAAGTTAAGAGCAGATCTTGTCGATGAGAGCAATATATGAGAGCGCTTTCTTAAGGGGGGTAGGGGTGTATTCTTTTGACAAATGCTTTTCTTTTTGATTGTATCAAAAAGTTTAAAGAGAGACCGTGTTAGGATATCAAATGTTTTGTTCAGCTTTTTTTAAAAACAGTGAAAAATATGGACCCCTTTGTGTTGGATTTGATCCGAGTCATAAAGTTTTGCAATCATGGAATTTGAGCTGCGATGATAAAGGTCTAAAAGATTTTTGTGATATCCTCTTAACAGCAGTTGTAGGGAAGGTGGGAATCATAAAGCCGCAAGCCGCATTTTTTGAGTTATATGGGGTGGAAGGTCTCCAAGTTTTGAAAGAACTCATTGAAAATGCACAAAAACAAGGTTTGTTGGTTCTCGTTGATACAAAAAGAGGGGATATTGGCTCTACGGCTGAAGCGTATGGACAAGCTTGGCTTGGAGCTAATAGTCCTTTCAAAGCTGATGCGATAACAGTTAATCCTTTTTTAGGGTTTGATGCGCTTCTTCCTTTAATAAAGATTGCAGAAGAAACAAAAACAGCGGTTTTTATGGTTGTTCAATCGTCTAATCCAGAGGGCAAACAAATTCGAAATGCTCGCATTGGGGATCAAACGGTTTCTGTTCATTTGGCGCAGCGTATTTATGACTATAATAGCCAATCTTCAAGTCAATATCGCCATATTGGTCCCATCGGGGCCGTGATTGGCGCAACATTAGGTTATGAGGCAAAAGAGACAATTGAACAGCTAGAAAATAGCTTGTTTCTTGTTCCAGGCATTGGGGCTCAAGGGGGAACTATAACACAATTAACTCAGCAGTTTCCTCAAAGGTTATGGCAGAATATTATTCCTTCAATTTCAAGGTCAATTACAGAGGTTGGTCGAAATCCTGTTGATTTAAAAAATGCCATTCATAATTTTGCTGAACAATCTAAAAACACGCTTCTCTCTTAAATTTGGGGTTCTTATTGGGGGAGGGCTCTTCCTGATAAAAAAGTTCTACTTTTTGATTGCGTATGGGGGCTCTCTTCTCTCAATGACGATGTTTTTATGGGATAGCAGAAGAATCATTCGCTTAGAGCTCGCGTGAAGGATAAAACAAAAGCTGTTTTATTGGTTAAGGACCCTCTCTAGAGAGGGTGCGTTTAAGAAACGAGGGTGAGATCCTTTCGTGAAATGGGAGGCTTGGGGATATGATTTTGATGTGTGTGTGTTCAAGAATTTGAGAAGCCGATAACTTCTCATGAAAAAGAAATTCTGCGACCTCCTGAAAAACTATTTTTATTGCAAAAATCCTGAAATTATTTAACACATTAAAAAATGTTTTTGGTCGTATACGCGGCGACCAAGTGGGCCTTGAAAACCCTAAACCTTAGCGTGAAAATAACCCCACTTTGTGGGTGTCTCGGAATTCCGGGAGATTTTGCACTGTCCAGGTGTGTCTTACGCACTAAAAGCAAAATGCTGACTCGGATTCAGTTTTTTAAAGCTCCCGGAATACGCATAAGAGGGCGCTCGCACTAGGTGGGGGGCAAATGCAAGTTCAGAACCTTAAACTTGATCTTTTTGTTGGCAAAAAAATTCGCTTTAGGCGAAAAATGTTGAGAATGACTCAAAAAACATTAGGAGACGCTTTAGGGGTAAGTTTCCAACAAATCCAGAAATATGAAAAAGGCTTAAACCGTGTAAGCGCTGGGCGATTAAAGGAAATTTTCGATATCCTACAAGTTCCGGTTTCCTTTTTTTATGCGGATATTATCACAAATGAAAACACCCCATACCATCATGATGAGATTTCCTCAAATAGAGAAGAATATTTACTTTTAAAAAGTTTTAGAGTCCTGACCTCTATCAAACAAAAAGCCATTTTAAAATTAATTTCTGATCAGAAGATATGATATATGGCGCTCCCTTTTCTCTATTTCCTTCTGATCTTAAAAAATGCGGATTTTTCACGCACACTGTTTTTTAAAAAAATCATTTGTAAATAATCCGCTGTCTTGTCTCCCGCCTTTCATTGGGTTGGTTTTATATGAAGATAAAGTCCTTCTCTTCATCAAGACTCATGAAAGTATCTAGAAATGCTTTATGGCAATAATGCGCTTGTTTCGCTTTGATCTTTTAACGGTTTTCAAGGATAAAGATTTTTAAAATTCTATTGAATCGTAGATAATAGAAAGCCTCTAACATGTTGTTAAAAGCTTTGAGGGCGATAAAGTCATTGCAGCGTTTGTTGCTATGAGATAATGGTTATCCGTAAACACATATTGTTGCTAGAGAATAACATGTCATTAAAACAAGAAAAAACCAAAGCCCGTTTACCCCGTGGTTTTGTGGATCGTACAAGTGCACAATTATATGCAACTGAAACCATGATTGCGCAAATTCGTGAAGTTTATGAACTTTACGGTTTTGAAGCGCTTGAAACACCCATTTTTGAATATACGGATGTATTGGGGAAATTCTTACCGGATTCAGATCGTCCCAATGCAGGGGTTTTTTCGCTCCAAGATGATGATGAACAATGGATGTCTTTACGCTATGATTTAACAGCTCCTCTGGCTCGTCATTTTGCTGAAAACTTTGAAACGTTAGCAAAACCCTATCGCAGTTATCGGTTGGGCTTTGTTTTTCGCAATGAAAAGCCTGGCCCAGGGCGGTTTCGGCAATTTATGCAATTTGATGCGGATATCGTTGGAACACAAACTGTTGCGGCAGATGCTGAAATTTGCATGATGGCAGCCGATAGTTTGGAAAAATTGGGCATTGCACGCCATGATTATGCCATTCGTTTGAATAACCGAAAAATTCTGGAAAGTGTTTTGCAGCTGATTGGTTTGGCGGGAAATGAGCAGGTTGAAAAGCGCTTAACGGTTTTGCGAGCCATGGATAAACTGGATAAATTTGGACCGGAAGGCGTGCGTTTGCTTTTAGGAAAAGGACGTTTGGATGAAAGTGGTGATTTTACAAAAGGGGCTGAGCTTCAAGATAAAGAAATTGAATGTATTCTTTCCTTACTCACGATAGAAGCAAAAACGGCAGAAGAAACGCTTGATGCTCTCAGAAAAATCGTTTCTCAGAGTACGCAAGGGCTTGAAGGAGTTCGCGAGCTTGAGGAAATGCAAACAATCTTTGCTGCTAATGGGTATCATAATCGCATTAAAATTGATCCTTCGGTGGTGCGTGGATTGGAATATTATACGGGACCTGTTTTTGAGGCAGCGTTGCTTTTTGATGTTCTCAATGATGATGGGCAAAAAGTTGTCTTTGGCTCTGTTGGGGGGGGGGGCGTTATGATGGGT
>NZ_LR607254.1:0-6240 GCF_902162175.1 Bartonella saheliensis | reverse complement strand
AAGCCTGTGGCATCAAAAACATTCTGCCCTGCTGTTACGCTTTCCAGTGTAAGGCTCTTTGCGAGATCAAATTTTACATTATTGTCGTCTTCGCCTTTGGTAATGGTAAGGTTGTTACTTCCAGCTGCAAAATCTACTGTATCTTTTATCCCTACAGTTTGAGCATTTTTACCATCAACAGAGAGTTTCCAACCTTGATTTACATAATCCCGTAAGGACTTCAACTGCGCAACATTCACCGCATCACTATCTTGAAGACCCGCTGCTACCCCTGTAATTTGCCGTGAAAACTTATTAGTATTATCACCAACACTAACGGCACCTAATACACTTCTCCATTCATAAGCCATTTCATTTGTTGTACCATCTTTAAAAGGATCATAACCCCAAATACCACCATTAACATCCGCTACAGAATCCCCCCCTAGAGCAACCCCTGCGTTCGCTGTTGCTTGTGATCTCGTCCCCAAAGCTATAGCGTTAACATTAAATGCAGATGCCCCAGAGCCTATAGCAACTGAAGATACCCCTTCAGCGATAGGATCTTCAAAATAGAGCTTCATGTTAATTTTCCATCCTTTGGTCAATTCTTTTAGCTGTGCAAAATTTACAGCGTCGGTGCTTTTAGTACCAGCTGCAACACCGGAAAGGATTCGATTGTTACCATCTTTATTGGCAATATTGATTTCATCACCTGCTACTTCTTTACCAATCGTGATGAGATTTGTTTCTTTATTTTTCTTAATAAGGCTATCACCTTGTACATTGGTAATCGCATTATTAATCTGGTTGGTTATCTCCTCGGTAAATTTATTCTGAACGTTTGTAAAAGAAGTACCAACTCCTTCAAAAGCTTCCGCTACACTTGTATAGTTCTTATCTTCTTCCTTGCCTTCAGAGTTAACAGTTTTAACCTTAAAGTTAGGTGCTTTCCATTTGCCTTCTGCATCATAACCAGCACCTTTATCCAAGGAGGTCGCAAGTCTGTTGCTCGTAGAATAAAGCTGGGAACCTGTGATGGCATCTGTAGAGTCAGAAGCAATAGTACCATCTAAAAGATGTGTAATTTTGCTGTTTTCTTGTGCTTCTGTTTCTTTGCCTTGTTCTTCTGCTTTCTTTTTATGACGTGCGACAAATGCCTGTTCATCATCGTTCCATAATAAAGCATCTCCTGCAACATGTTGCGTAATATTTGTTATGCTTTGATTAAGTTCATTGAACTTATTCGTTATATCATTGGTAACTTTATTCTGAACATTCGTGATAGACGTACCAACTCCTGCAAAGGCAGTAGTAACATCTGTATACGCCTCTTCTTTTTTATTACCTTGATTATCAACAGTTTGAACCTTAAATGTTGGAGCTTTCCATTTGCCATTCTTATATTCAGCATTGCCTCCAAAGGTTTTAGCTATATCTGTAGCAGCAGTTTCGAGATTAGAGACATTTTGATTTGTCTCAAACAACTGTGAACCAGTGACTGCTTCATTTGAACTTGCTGAGAGCTCACCGGCCTTTATGCCTGTAAGTGTACGATTCTCACCACTTTTATTAGAAATATCAATTTTATCACCACCGGTATCCTTACCAATGGTGATGTGTTGCGTATCAGCATCTTGCTTAACAAAGCTATTGGCAGCTATTTGCTCTTGAACATCATTTACTGTGTCTTTGATCTCTTGCTTGACTTCCTTCAACTGTGAAAAATTCACTGCATCCGTTTCTCCTGTACCAGCTTTCACACCAGAAAAAGTTCGTGCCTCACCATCTTTATTGGTAATATCAATTTTATCACCATCTGTTTCCTTACCAATGGTAATATGTTTCGTTTCAGGATCTTGTTTAACAAAACTATTAGATGCAACTTGCTTTTCGATTTGTTCTTGGACTTCTTGCTTGGCTTTGTTTAATTGTCCAAAATTCACAGCGTCTGCCGCATCTGTACCATCTGCTACATTTGTAATCTTTTTACTGCCTGCATCAATACCCTCAACCGTGATTTGTGGACCATTCGCAATTTTCAAGCCTGTGGCATCTAAAGTATTATCCCCTGCTTTTATGCTTTCCAGCGTAAGGTTCTTTGCTAAATCAAATGTAACCTTCTTCTTTTTAATGTCGTTTGTAATGCTGAGATTTTCACTACCGGCTGTCAATCCTAAGACATCTCCACTACCAATAACGGTATTCTCCCCATTGTCAACAGAAAGCCCCCAACTTCCTTGTTTTGTAATCAGTTCTCTTAAAACTTTTAACTGCGCAACATTTACAGCATCAGTATCTTGAGTACCGGCGGCTACACCTACAATCTGCCGTGTAAAAAGTCCTGGGTTACCAATACTCAACGCACCTTCCTTAGATCTCCATTCAATACCTGTTGATACTGAGGCTTGTCCTGTCTTCGGATCATAACCAGCAATATTCCCTCCAATTTTAGCACGAGAGTTAGCACCTAAAGCAATAGCTCCCTTAATATTAGGTTGCACTGTCGCAAAATAACCAATAGCCATCCCACCTTCAGAATTATTGTTAACTGAAGTGTTTGTCCCTATAGCTATGGCAAAATCGGATTTTGTCGTGGGACCTTTGTAGACAACAGCACCATCACCATGCTTTTCCTGCCAGTTTGCTCCTATCGCAACACTTCCTCTCGAGGTAAAGAAATCAGGAACACCCAATCTTACTCTGTTGTTAGCCCATTCAGAAAGTTCGTCTGTAGACGTAGATACAGCATTTTTTAACTGGGCAACATTCACAGCATCGTTATCATCAGTACCCATTGCTACATTTGTAATCTTTTTACTGCCTGCGTTAATACCAGTAGTGGTCATTTGTGGACCATTCGCAATTTTAAAGCCTGTGGCATCAAAAATGTTCTGCCCTGCTGCTACGCTTTCCAGTGTAAGTTTTTTTGCTAAATCAAATTTTACCTTATTGTCGCCTGCGCCTTTGGTAATATTAAGGTTGTTACTTCCAGCTGAAAAATCTACTGTATCGTCTATTCCCACAACCTTAGCATTTTTACCATCAACAGAGAGTTTCCAGCCCTTATCCACATAGGTTTGTAATGACTTTAACTGCGCAACATTCACTGCATCAGTATTCGCACTACCTGCTGCAACTCCTCCAATTTGTCGTGTTTTACCGTTAGCAATATCACCAACACTCACAGCGCCGTAAGTGCTTTTCCATACAGAATTAGTATTTGTCGCCGCCCCCTTCAAAGAAGGGGCATAACCTTCAACACCAGCAGCAACATTCGCTATAGAATAAGTACCTAAAGCAATAGCGTTATCTGCTTCTGCTTTTGAATAAAACCCTATAGAAACTGCGTATTTTTTCGTTGCATATGCACGATGACCAACGGCCGTTGAACCATACTCCAAAGCTTTAGAAACAGCCCCCAAAGCTGTTGAATAATCAGCTTTGGCAGTGGTATAATCATTCTCCCCATGTTCACTCTTTTCATTATATTCAGAACCTAATGCAACACTGCTTTTTCCCAAAGCATGCGCCATACGGCCTATAGCCATGCTATCTTCGTTTGATGCCTCTGCCTCATTCCCTACAGCTATACCGAATTTTCCTGTTGCCTTTGCCTTCTCACCTATAGCAACACTACGTTCACCACTTGCTTTTGTCAGTCCACCAAAAGAAACCCCAGCATCTCCTGATGCTTCTGCCCCCATACCAATAGCAACTGTCACCTTCCCATTTGCAAGTGCAGCAACACCAAAAGCTTGCGATCCCCCAGTCCGTGCTGTTGCATTTGCACCAAATGCCGTTGAATAACTCCCCATTGCAGCAGATCCACAACCGGTGGCAAAAGAATAAACACCAAAAGCCTCAGGCAATATATTCGTATCACCACCAGTCAAAGCTCCCATATAACCAATATCCCCACTGGTTCGCCCATTACCAGTCCAAACTTGTTGCTTATCGCTCTGACTATAGGGAGAAAAATTTCCAAACTTTACTTCTTCGAGAAATCTCTGATATTCTTCTTCTGCAGTTATTTTCTTCCCACCACGGTTAGCGACTCCTCCCCGACCAATAACATTATCCGCACCGCAAAAATCATCATCACCAGAAAAAACAACACTACCATGACTGCCTCTAGAATAACGTACCGCTGGAGCGTTGTCGCTTAAAATATTTGCTCCTGTTATCGCAAGATTCGAAGCCAGCACAGGAAATCCACCCAATGAGAGTATGGCCATTGCCGTTCCCAACGAAAGCTTTGCAAATAAAGATAAACGTCGAGAAATAGGCATAGCATTCAAACTAGATCTCTTTGATGTGGCATGCAATTTTTTCATAACAAACTCTCCAATGAAAAAATATGAAAACACACCAAGACACAAAAAAGACATATTTTATTGTTATCCATTTACTCAGATGAAATTGGGAATTGAGTGTGGATATTTAAATAAGGGCGTTTTGAGTCTTTGTGTATGTTTTATGTGTGCTTTCTGTAATAACGTCTAAATGCGAAAATTTTGAAATATGTTTATATGGACATAAAAAGGACTCATTTAGATTCTAATAAAATTTAAGTTTACGGTTTACTCTCTAGCTTTGAAGGGAGATTTTTGGTTTTTTTTAAATATTAAGAGCATTTTACTTATTAAATTGTCTGATTATTTAGTGAAGGTTTTAGTAATATCTTTATTTATTCATTTTATTTCACTAAGGGACAATATTTTTGGTTTCGTAAGTTAGAGGGTTGTATTTTTAAAATACCTTAATATTTTTGGAAGATTTTTTTGCTAGAACATGTTCTTATTCAGCGTAATGTAAAGATGTGAATTTGGCTCTTTGATATATTTCCAACTTTTACGCATTACTTCCCCCCTTTTGAATTGTTATTTGATCAAAATGAGTCTTACTAAGATACTTTATGAGTCATATTCTTTCTATAATGAAATAGCAATAAAAAAATAAAACTTTTTATCAATTTGGATATATTTACAGAGTTGTGTGATCTTTTTTCAACAATTTAAGTAAAATACTTAGAAAAATAATGAGAACTTATAACTCAATTTATAAATAATTATGTTGCGTTATAAAGCGTATTGTAAAAATAAAATATTTTAATTTTTCATACAAGAAAATATAATTTCAAAACCCATCGAAAAACTTAACGACTCTCTTTCAATTCAGTTTCACTCTTAAACCTGCTCCTATGCCCCAATGTCTACCAGAGCTCGTAGCTGATATATTCGATCGGATCTTCCCATTTGCAGACATGTAACCCGCTCCAATCGCAAATGCAGATTGATTGCGCCATACTCCCGTCCCAATCGATAAACTTAAAGAGCCTGGTGTATCTTCATAACTCAAATTCGATACCGCTAAACCTACTGCTGCTGCCTGTTTGGATTCTTTGCGAAGTTTCTTAATTTCATACCTTAACGATTCAAACTTTATATCTGTATAAGATTTTGTCTCATTAACAGCATTATTGACCGTATTATTAACAATATCGTTAAAGCGCTCATCCGTATAATCATGCAAAGAGTCTTGAGTGAAAATAGAAACTGATAATACTTGACTCTCTATAATCTGACCATTCGCAACATCATAAAAATAACGTACAGCGCATTTTATCCCCCTTTATGACTAAAAACGCTATTTTATCTCTGTTTTTATTATAAAGAAAACATTTAATAAAAAGATAACTTTTAAATTCCCAAAGCTGCGCTTCATACAACAATAAAGTCTGAAAAATACAACTTACTCAAATCATTCCTCTTTAATATGATAAGTAACTTTTTCACAACACGCTTACCAGTAAAAAATAAGTATATTTGTTGATAATACTCCTTTATTCCCTATCGGTATTCGTAAGTATTAAAAAAATTTCCCTTCATCTTAGTTTTAAGAGAAGGGAAATTTGTTTTTGAATTTTTTACTGTTAGTTCAATGTGATCCTAAATCCAGCACCTACGCCCCAATGACCTCCAGCACTCGTTGCTGACACATTGGAACGAATCTTTCCATTTTCAGACATATAACCAGCACCAATAGCAAAGGCAGATTGACTGCGCCATACACCGGTACCAAATGAAAAGCTTAATTTTCCTGGTGTATCGTCATAACTCAAATTAGATACCGCCAATCCAATAGCCGCAGCCTGTCTTGCCTCTTTCCGGACATCCTCAATGGCATAATTTAATGTCTCAAACTTCATATCTGTATAAGCTTTGGACTCACTAACACCATTGTTGACTATATCAGTAA
>NZ_LR607309.1:0-1378 GCF_902162175.1 Bartonella saheliensis | reverse complement strand
AGGTGCTGTGCTAACCGCAAGGAGGCAGGCAACCACGGTAGGGTCAGCGACTGGGGTGAAGTCGTAACAAGGTAGCCGTAGGGGAACCTGTGGCTGGATCACCTCCTTTCTAAGGATGATCAAGAATTGGAACTCTTTATCTTCATAAAGAATATTCCTTTTTGATCTCATTAGACATGAAAGGTTTAAAGAAATTTAGACCTTCAGCATATGAAAACACTCTTCATGAACGCCTCTCAAAGAGAGGTTCCTCTTTGATAAAAAGAGAATCTTACCTTGATGAGTATGTTCTATAAAGATGCAAATGTTCATATGTTCAGTTATACAAGCAGGCTAGCCGTCTTCGTTTCTCTTTCTTCAGATGATGATCCCAAGCCTTCTGGCGATCTCTTCAAGGCGAAAGCGCCCCTTCATTTTTAAAGGTGCTTTAAAGAACAGCTGTACAAAGCTTTCCTACCAAGAGTATGCCGGGGAAGGTTTTCCGGTTTATCCCGGAGGGCTTGTAGCTCAGTTGGTTAGAGCGCGCGCTTGATAAGCGTGAGGTCGGAGGTTCAAGTCCTCCCAGGCCCACCAATTTATCCATCCATTGAAAAAGCGCTTGTCAGAAGCCTTTTTGTAAAGTCAAAAGTTTTTTATAAAATGTGACGCTTCTCTGTTTCGCTTAAAAGAGCAAAATTTAAAGAAGTCCAAAAGCAAAAAGATCTTTGTAAAAGGCTCTTTGTTGTAAAAGTTTGGAATGGGTTATGCGATTTTAGGGGCCGTAGCTCAGCTGGGAGAGCACCTGCTTTGCAAGCAGGGGGTCGTCGGTTCGATCCCGTCCGGCTCCACCATTTAGGTCATCATCATTGTTGTGAGAACATCGTTTTGTAAGAGGTTTTAATGACTTCTTGCCTGTTCTATTGAAATTGTGAAGAGAAGATATATTCAGACATCATTTTTATGTTCTGTCTTTTAAAAGATAAAGTTATGAAAATAATGTGTCGCAAGGGAATGCTCAAAGCCCTTGCCTATGATTGGAAGCTTAACCGCGCCACTGAGTATATCTCGAGAAGCTGGTCTTTTCTGCTGATATTTATGTTTGTTATGCGCTTTGTTTTGCACAAAACCCAAGAAAAGCAGACAAACAAAGAAATGATTAAGCAGCTATGCAAGTGAGTGGTTATGAAGGGTGATTGATTACACAAGATAATTGATTACCAGAGTGGTCATGATTGCTAGCGCAATGGTTATAGCTTGATGGTTATAACTTAATGATTATAGAATGAATATTGGCAATGAGAACGATCAAGTGTCTTAAGGGCATTTGGTGGATGCCTTGGCATGCACAGGCGATGAAGGACGTGATACGCTGCGATAAGCTACGGGGAGGTGCGAATAC
>NZ_LR607308.1:0-1383 GCF_902162175.1 Bartonella saheliensis | reverse complement strand
ACGCCAAGAATTTCATAATAATCAACCTTCATCATGTATTCCTGAATGTATTCCTGATAGTTTTTCTATCATCCATCTTTACACTTGACTGAGAGCTATAGCAAGAATAACGCAACTACAAATTTTATAAATATATCATGTCCCAAAAATACGATCAGAGGTCAACCACTTATCTAGGCCACTTTCCTGTGGTTTTTGCCTGTTTATAAGCCTGATATTCCTTTGGCAAAGAAGTGCTTTTAAGTTTAAACCATTCCTCTAACGCTTTTTGACGCCCTTGGTTACTGTTCGTCTCGTCAGCTAGGTAATCACTAATAAAATTATTCATCCGTGTAGAAGGAATTTTCGGCAACCGCTCCCGTTTCTGTTTCAACACAGCAAGATGATCAACTAAATCACCATAGTTAATATCTTTCCCCGCTAAAATACAAGATTTTCGCCAGTGATTTAACCAATACCATTGGCCAGATTTATCAGGCAACACACCAAACTTTTTTTCAACATTTTCCTGTAGAAAAGCTTTTGTTTTTTTATCGCTAACATAGTTTAGTACTCGGCTATCCATGGCTAATTTATCACGCTCTCCTTTATTTTGTCGGTTAGGAATATCAACTGGCAACGGACTAGACAAACCAAACAAATGGGCTTTAATATGCTGCTCAAGTTCATTTTTTTTTAAACTACCTACGCGCAGCCCCAAAGATCGAGCGATTTGTTTAAGTTCTTCAGCATAAAAATACATCCCTTCAAACTCTTCTAACGTCATACGTTTAGAAAATTGTTTCATTCCTCTTCCGCTCCTATATACATATCCAAAATTGTACACACATACAGTTATGTGCCCTACCCTCCGTTAGTACAGTTCTACATCGTGTTTAAAGAATTTCATAAACATATTTTTAGCCCTAGAATGTTCGGTTATTACGCTAGATCTCTTTAATATACTCACGAACCTGCACTCCAACATGACGCCCTACAGTACTCAGATAAGCCTTGACCCTCGAACCAGCACGCAATTCAGTAATATTGAGGGGTTGTCCACTCTCAGAAAATATACGCACATGCCAATCATCTTGCATCAAAACGCTAAATGGATAATTCTCTTTTAATTTATATTTTTAGCAACAAAGTTGCAACTTATCTCAAATAATAAAGCCCAGCCTTATATTTCAAAGGCCGGGTTTATAAACTAATCAACACATATGCTGACACTATTTCTTCTTATCATTAACTTCTTCAAAATCAGCATCAACAACATCATCATTCTTTGTCTCTGTTTCAGTGTCAGCGCTTGCTGCTTGTGACGCTTCATACATAGCCTGTCCAAGTTTCATACTGACTTCTGCTAATTTTTGCATCTTTGTTGTTACTTCTTCCGTATCA
>NZ_LR607307.1:0-1399 GCF_902162175.1 Bartonella saheliensis | reverse complement strand
CCTAGATTCCAACCCGTTGCTCTAAAGCGCAATACAAATCCATCTCTATAGCGCCAAAATAGAGAACTCTTGAAGGTTATAGTGCTACTTTGCTCTGAAGAATGAAGCTGAACAATGCCTTCAAGGGCACCACCAACACCCGATAAATATTCCCTCACACGTTGCATCATACCACGGGCACTATCATTTACTGTATGGGGTGCCTGGCCTTCTGACCAGTTGATAATATTGTCCGCACCAGCGTTGTCTGACGCCGTTAAAGACCAATCATAAATATCTGACATAACAACCTCAGGTTTTTATCGCAAAAACCACCGAAACATTGATAGGGCGCGTTTCACTTTCACTATCCCTTGACGCCATAAGATCTTGGCTGTTGAAGTGTCCAAAAGGAACTGCCAAAGTATCATAGCTACGAATATCTTCTTCTCTTATACCCAAAAGAGAAGAAACTCTTGACTTCTGATCATCATCAAGTGCATGACCCCATAAAGCCGTTGCCGCGCCATGCCAATAACGGTCATCATCTTCGTTATCTATATCGGGAACACTTACCCTATGAGCTTCATGGTGATGAGATTGGATTAAATCCTGCTGTACACTTGCAAAGCTGCGTCCTCTATCAATATTGCGCCCATCATCAAAACCACGTAAAAACATTCCTCGCAAATCGGGGACATTGAAGGTCCTCAAACCGTCACCACTCCCCCATGTTGTTCCTATCGCTGCAAAGAGATCACTATAAAAACTCCTGGAATACGCACTCCCATCACACAAGAGCCAACCACTTGGGATTGCTTGCATAGCAAACGTTCCTATAAAGCCCGCTGGATAAACTGCTCTGGATAAATCTAAGGGCGATTGTATGGAGGTTGGATTGAGTAAATGCCATCCTGAAAGCACTTCATCATAGGCTAAACTATAAATGCAGCCCTGCTGGATTTCTCCTCCTACAAGGGGGACTGCTCCTAATTCCGTCGCCTTATAAACAGATTTGGCAGGTAAATGATTCAGAGCAACCGTTGTCGCACCAACATTCTTCCCCTTCGCTTTAAACCCTACAACAATATCATTCTTGTATTCTGAAAAAGGCGATTTGGTTTGCAGCGTTATTGCTGTCGTTTGCTGTTCATTATCAACACGCACAACCCCTTCAAGTGTTCCACCCGTATCTGAAAGATACTCTCTTACCCTTTGCATCATACCACGGGCACTGTTATTAATTGTGCTTGGCAATTGTCCTTCTGACCAATCAATCAAATCATCTGCACGCGTGTTATCCGCCGCCCTTAGCGACCAATCATAGATCGTTGACATAACTCTGCTATCCTATATTCCGTAAAATGCCCGCATCAATTGCGTCATAACTGGATTATCGTCGGCACTCTCTTCTTCTTCT
>NZ_LR607306.1:0-1506 GCF_902162175.1 Bartonella saheliensis | reverse complement strand
CAGACACTTCAAGGTCTTTAGCATGGACATTGAATTGGATATTAAACAGCACGATAGCGGCTGTCGCCATAGATGACAGAAGGGATTTTTTATACACGAATACTCTCCTTTTAAAGCCCCCAATATTTACTTCCCCGCAGTCTTCAAAAGAAGAAAAGAAAATAGATATTGCTTTTCGTTAATTACGCATAACTTTGGTAATTTATTTTGTTTTCTCTGTCAAAGTTAAAGTTGAATTTATCTATAAATACGCAATAGTTAAATTTAATTTATAATATATTTTTCAGTATATTTAAAAAATAAGTTTTTATTTTTAAGCGGGGACAATCTCCCCCTCCAGACAATTCATCAACAGGAGTGTTCACACTGGGAATTTAGTCTCGAGCCGCGCACCCAATATGGCATGATAGAAGCACGATATTTTGATCGCGCAAAAGGGCAACAACACGTTGTTACGCATCGCACAGGGTATACGGGGCCCATTCGCCGTCTGCGGACGTGTTATCCTTGTGAGCAAGAAGCACAAGCTGCCGCTGCTTCTGAGTCGGATAGGCTTTGTCGAGCCATGGGTAGTGGTTCTTTAAGCCTTGAGGGGCGCCCTGAAATCATGGCCGGTCAACCGCTTTTGCAAGGGTTTCGAGGCGAAATCAATGGCACATGGCATGCTGCAACCGTGATCCATTGCTATGAGAAGCAAAGCGGATACACCACAGAAATTAGCTTTGAGGCACCAGATAAGGGGAAAGAGGCATGAGAAACCTAAACGTGTTAGAAACAGAAAAACCAAGAGACAATTTTGCCCCTTCTTTTCGGCAACTTCCCCATAATATTGAAGCAGAACAAGCTTTGCTTGGGGCCATCATGATCAATAATGATGCTCTTGAGAGTGTTTCTGATTTTCTCAAATCAGAACATTTTTTTGAAGCTCTCCATCAAAGGCTTTTTGATATCATCTTACAAATTGTTCAAAAGGGAAAAGTTGCAGACCCGATTACCATGAAGCCCTTTATTGCAAATGATGAGAAAATTGGAGATATCACAGTCTTTAATTATGTTGTTCGTTTAGCCAAAGAAGCTGTCACAATCATCAATACTCGAGATTATGGACAGGTTATTTATGATCTGTTTATTCGGCGCTCTTTAATTAACCTTGGCACTCAAATTGTAAATAGCTCTTTTGATTCTCCCTTAGAACTTACCCCTTCGCAACAAATTGAAGCGATTGAAAATCAGTTGTTTGCATTGGCAGAGAAAGGCAAATATGGAGGGGGTTTTGAAAACTTTGATAGAGCCATTACAAAAGCCATTAACATGGCAAGTGCTGCAAAACAGCGTTCCTCACAGCTTTCTGGCATGGCGACTCATATAAAAACTCTTGATGATAAAATGGGCGGGTTGCAACCATCTGATTTGATTATCCTAGCAGGGCGCCCTGGGATGGGTAAAACGTCCCTTGCAACCAATATTGCCTTTAATATTGCCAATGCTTGCAAGCGTCATGATGAC
>NZ_LR607273.1:0-3133 GCF_902162175.1 Bartonella saheliensis | reverse complement strand
AATATTGGGGGCTTTAAAAGGAGAGTATTCGTGTATAAAAAATCCCTTCTGTCATCTATGGCGACAGCCGCTATCGTGCTGTTTAATATCCAATTCAATGTCCATGCTAAAGACCTTGAAGTGTCTGATGGAAAAACCGTAACTGTACAGGGAGAAACCTATGATACACTTCATGCAACAAATGGCAGTAAAATCATCGCGAAGCATTTAAAGATAACACACCCAAATGCATACACTGTAACAGCTGAAGGCGCTAACAGTGCGATTGAGTTATTGGATAATACAACCATTGGAAACAAAGATTCTGAAGTTCGCTTAGGTCTTGAAGCCAAAGACGGTGCTACAATCAAAATGATTGGAGGCTCTATTATAGCTAGCTACACTGGTGCTTCTTTTAACAATAGTAAGAGCAAAGAAAATATACTAGAGAGTGTACTTATAACGGATAAAAATAATAGTCTAGATACATATTTAGGAATAGTTACTAAGAACAGCAATCTTACCTTAAAAGAGGTAACCGTTCATGCTTTCAATGCTCTAGAGGCAGATGATCATTCTCAAATAACAATATCAGGAGGGGAATTTTATGGAAAGCTTGATGGAGTATCTGCTAAGCAAGGCAGCATCATTGATATAAACAACAATGCTAAGATTACCTCATCTCTTTATAGCGGTTTATATGCAAATGGGTCACAATCAAAAATCACAATGACAGGAGGAACTGTAAGCGGATATGCTCTAGGCACATTGCGTGCAGAAAACGGTGGACATATTGATGTTACAGATGTTGTTATAACTTCAAGAGATAATATAGGAACTGGTGCTTTCGTAGAAAATGAGGGAAGTGTAATTGAACTGCATGACACAACAATTAAAGATGTTTCAATTGGGCTTGATGTACAAAAGAGTAGCGCGGTCAAGATGACCGGAGGCTCCATTACAGCTTCTATCATAGGAGCTCAATACACTGAGAGTAACAGTGATAAAAATAAACTGGAAGATGTGATGATATCAAGTCTTAAAGATAATGAAACACCATCCTCTGGAGTAGATGTCATCAAAACAAGCAAACTCTCTTTGAAAAATGTAACCATTACTCAAGTAGACCAAGGCATAAATGCTCTTGATCATTCTCAAGTAACAGTATCAGGAGGATCAGTTTCTGCAAGCACCGTAGGGATGTCTGCTACATCTTACAGTACTATTACTTTAAAAGACAATGTAAAAATTACACAAGCATATCACGGCATAGATTCTCTTTTAAATTCTCAAGTAACAGTATCAGGGGGATCAGTTTCTGCAAGCACTACGGGAGCATTTGCTGCATCTTACAGCACCATCACTTTAAAAGACAATGTAAAAATTATTCAAGTAGATCAAGGCATAAATGCTCTTGATCATTCTCAAGTAACAGTATCAGGAGGATCAGTTTCTGCAAGCACCGTAGGGATGTCTGCTGAATCTGGCAGCATCATTAATATAAAAGATGAAGCTCACATTACCTCATCTAATGGTGGTGGATTATATGCAAGCGATCTACAATCTAAAATCACCATGATGGGAGGAACAGTAAACGCAAAAGAAGCTGCTTTGTACGCTGCAAACGGGGGGCACGTTGATGTTACAAACGTTTCTGCAACAGGAAAAATCGGTGGTTTGCAACTCGCATCTCTTCTTTCTACTTTTTCAAATGGATTACATGATCCCCAAAGTTATCAAAACGCTGAGATTAATTTAACCAATACAGAAATCCATGTCGACAATGGAACTGGAATTCTCATTGCAACTTTCAGTGATAATACCATTAAAAATATTACCAATCTGTCAATCGGTACAGCAAATCTTATAAATTCAGAAATTCATGCTGATGTTTTATTAGGAAATGGGACTTGGGGAGATAAAAACTTTTTGGAATCTACAAATGCAAAAGCAATACCCATCGGCAGTTTCACATTAAATGCAGATCATTCTATTTTAGAAGGCAGAGCAAACATTGCAAAAGAAAGAAATGTACGCTTTGACCTGAAAAACAGAACACAATGGTTCTTAAAAAACAGCACACAAGAAAAAGATGCTGAGGGCAATTTGCTTGATATCACTCAAAGGTCACGTTCTGATATTTCTGTGCTAGATCTCGAAAACAGCTCTCTCATTTTTAAAGAACCAACAGAAGATCATTACCACACATTGCATATAGGCTCTGGAAAACCAGAAACCAAAGCCGTCTATAATGCAACAGGCGATGCACAAATTTCTTTCAATACCTGGTGGAGTGATGCTAAACCGATCGCTGAGCAAAAAACCGATCGACTTTTAATCAATGGGGATGTTTCAGGAACGACAAATGTTCTTGTTAATTTAAAAGGAAATACCACTCAACAAAAAACTTCTAATGTTGAGACAAATATACGGGGACTTTCTCTTATCCAAGTTTCTGGAACGGCTGAAGAAAGCTCTTTTAAATTAGCCCATGGCTATACCACAATAAATGGTTCACCAGATAAATATATGCTCCGTGCCTATGGACCAAACTCAAGCCAAGGCAAAGCGGATATAAAACAAAATCTCTTCGATGAAAAAAATAAAGATTTTTGGGATTTTCGTCTACAACCAGAGTTTCTTAATTCTAATCCAGAGTCCGGCTCTAACACCGAGGGATCTGGTTCTAATACCGGTGGCTCTGGTTCTCATCCTGAAGAAAATGCGCATGCGCCTGTAGCACAAATGGCAGGCTATTTGGTCATGCCAAATGCTCTCTTCTATAGTGGATTGACTGATATGGCTGAACAAAACGCATTGTTGGCAAATATCAGAACAGCGATCATAGATAAAGGACAAGAAAAACAGAATGGCTTTTTCTTACACACCTATGGAAGCACAGGAATCTTCTCCTCTGAAAGCGCGCCACGTCAATATGGTTATAGCGGTGCTAACCTTCGCTATGCCGCTCTCCAAGGAGGGGTGAACTTTGCAACACTGGAAGGACATAATACCACAACCAATTTTGGTCTTTTAGGAACCTATGGACAGCTTTCCTTTACGCCAAAAGATATGCAAGATGCTGGAAAAAACACCGTTGATAAATGGTCCCTCACAGCCTATGCAACCATACAGCATGACAATGGCTTTTATC
>NZ_LR607272.1:0-3138 GCF_902162175.1 Bartonella saheliensis | reverse complement strand
TTTCCTCAGAACTGCCATCCTCGTTAAAGCTCAATATCGTAAAGCTTGGTGCTACCCACTGACCATTCTCAAACTTAGCACCACCACCAAAATAGCTCGCTAGCGTCTGATTCAAGGAATATAGCTGACCACCATTCACTGCTTCTGTTGAATCTGCTGAAAGGCTCCCTGCCTTAACACCGGAGAGACTACGTTCTGCACCATTACTATTAGCAATAGTGATTTCTGTTCCCTCTTTCTCTGCTCCGATCTTGATGACCTTACTCTCTTCATCCTGCTTGACAAGACTATCATTCACCACATTGTTGATGTGATTATTAATATCAGTAACAGCATTCGTCACTTCATTATGAAGATTTGTGAAAGATGTACCAACACTCGCAAAGGCTTTTGCTACATTATCATAGCTCTGCTCTTCAACCTTGCCACCATCTGCACTTACTGTATTAACCTTAAAGCTTGGAGCTGTCCACTGACCATTCTCATACTTAGCTCCGCCACCAAAATAGCTCGCTAATGTATTATTCATCGAATAAAGTTGAGAACCATTCACTGCATCAGCTGATGTTTCTGTAAGTGCTCCTGCTTTTACACCTGTAAGGGTTCGTGATGCTCCATCAGTATTCGCAAATGTAACTTCAGTGCCACTCTTTTCACCTCCAACGGCAATAACATGTGTCTTCTCATCTTGCTTAACAAGACTATCTCCCACAACTTGGTTAATCTCATTCTTAAGCTCTTTATGAAGACTGGTGAAAGAACTTCCTACACCAGCAAAGGCTTCCGCTACTGTCTTATAGCTCTGCTCTTCAACCTTATCGCCATTAGCATTCACTACGTTAACTTTGAAGTTTGGAGCTGTCCATTTGCCTTCTTTATATTCAGCTCCGCCACCAAAATAGCTCGCTAACGTATTGTTCATCGAATAAAGTTGTGAACCATTCACCGCATCAGCCGATGTTTCTGTAAGCGCTCCTGCTTTTACACCTGTGAGGGTCCGCGCAGCATCTCCACTATTAGAAATGTTAATGCTTGTACCACCTTTTTCCGCACCGATCTTGATGACCTTACTCTCTTCATCCTGCTTAACAAGACTATCACTCACCACATTGTTGATGTGATTATTAATATCCGTAACAGCATTCGTCACTTCATTATGAAGATTCGTGAAAGAACTTCCAACACCAGTAAAGGCTTCCGCTACTGTCTTATAGCTCTGCTCTTCAACCTTATCGCCATTAGCATTCACTACGTTAACTTTGAAGTTTGGAGCTGTCCATTTACCTTCTTTATACTCAGCTCCACCACCAAAATAGCTCGCTAACGTATTGTTTATCGAATAAAGTTGTGAACCATTTACTGCATCACTTGAATTAGTTGTAATATCTCCATCCAAAATGTGCGTAATCTTGCTAGATGTTCTGTCTTTTCCTTCGCCATGTTGCGCACTAAAGGCTTTGTCTTCCTTGCTCCATGATAAAGAATCCTGGGCAACACCCTCTGAGACTTCCTTAATGCGATCATTCACATTCTTGATATTCTTATCAAGACCTGCAAACGCAGAGCCTACATCTGTAAACTCTGTCGAATTTACCTGACCATGAGTATCAACCTCGGATAATTTGTAGGTTGGCCCTGTAAAGACACCATTCTCAAAGCTTGTATCTCCCCCTAAGAACTTGGCAACATCTTGAGAGAGGGTGTTAATCTGACCACCTGTAACCACATCATGGGAATCCTTGGAAATCTGTCCATCAGCAACATTATGAAGACCAACAGGTTTATAATCCTTACCCTTACCTAAAGTCACACTCGTATAATCAGTTTCACCACTTTCCTTCTTATCATAATGAACTACCGCTGAATCATCTGACTGAAGACTGTTAGAAAGTTGCTTCAAACTTTGATCAAGTTGCGCTTTATTAACCGCTTCATTATCTTTCGTCGCTGTCTTAACTCCAGAAAGCGTACGATCCTCACTATTCTTGTTAGCAATATTAACTTCAGTGCCGGCAACTTCTTTACCAATAGTAATCGGATCTGTTTCTTTTGCTTGCTTAACAAGGTTATCACTAACTACTTGGCTAATCTTATTGTTTACCTCATTATGAACATCTGTAATAGAAGTGCTAACGCCTGCAAATGCATCCGCAACATTGTGATAGGTCTGTTCTTCAGTTTTACCATCCTTATTGAACTGCTTGACTTTGAAGTCTGGTGCCGTCCATACACCATTCTCATATTTTGTACCTCCACCTAAATAGGTTAAAATCATACTGTTCAAAGAATAGAGTTGGTTACCCGTAATTGCATCCGTAGAACCAGAAGCAATATTTCCATCAGCAATATTATGAAGAGCCGTGGCAGTTTTATCTTTACCACCAAAAGTTACACTTCCATAATTAATGGTGCCGTCCTTCTTATCATAGTGAACAACGGCTGAATCATCTGATTGAAGATGATTAATCTGGTTGGTAATCTCAGTGGTAAACTTATTCTGAACGTTTGTGATAGAAGTACCAACACCTTCAAAAGCTGCTGCTACATTCTGATAAGTCTGATCTTCAGTGTTGCCATCAGCATTAACTGTTTTAACTTTAAAGCTAGGTGCTTGCCAGTTGCCTTGTGCATCATAGCCGGCACCACCACCAAAATAAGTCGCAACCTTATCACCTAAAGAATAAAGTTGTGAACCATTGATTGCATCAGTCGAATCTTTTGTAATATCCCCGGCAGCAAGGAATTTAATTTTGCTATTGGTTTTTTCTTTTCCATGCTGAGCAACAAAGGCTTTTTCTTTCTCATTCCAATTCAAAGAATCCTGTGCAACGCCCTCTGAGACTTCCTTAATACGATTATTTACATTCTTGATATTTTCATCAAGGCCAGTAAACGCAGAACCAACATCATTGAAGGTATTATCTGTTATTTTACCATCTGCATCGACATTGGATAATTTATAGGTCGGCTGTGTAAAGGCTCCATTGTTAAAGGCTACACCTCCCCCTAAGAACTTTGCAACATCTTGAGAGATGGTGTTAATCTGACCACCTGTAATAGCATCCTTAGAACCAGAAGCGATATTTCCATCAGCAATATTGTGAAGAGCCGTGGCAGTTTTATCTTTACCACCAAAAG
>NZ_LR607304.1:0-1573 GCF_902162175.1 Bartonella saheliensis | reverse complement strand
ATGTCGATCCAGAAAATCAAAAGTTAAGTAACAATGCAATAGCAACAATTCATGCTTGCATGGTACAATCAGGATTTCGCTATGAAGAAAGAGGGGGGGGATGGTGTGTAAACCATAAAGCCGAAAACTTGCCGATTTGTCGTCCAGGCGCAGTCATTCCACAGCGAAGTGTCAAGAGGCGCTTAAATAGCCCGTTTTGTAAAAAACATCCAGAACAATATGAATGCTATCCTTAAGTGTTGCTTGTAATGAAAACAATCCCCACAGCTATGTATTCCCATGTCTATGGGGTTGGTTCTTCAATTTCTATGAATGCTGGAAGAAGAAAAACAGTATTTGCAAGAAGGGGCTGATGGCAAGGTACATGTGTCCTTTAATGGCATCTTTACACCACCCTATGAAGCCGCTGTTTATGCAGAGCAACATGCGAAGGATAAAAATGCACCGCTTTATTTTGTTGTATTCCCAGAAGCCGATTCTGCCATCTCAGAACTTTTGGTAGCAGGCTACCAGAAGTTTTTAGAAAATAACTTTTGGGGTCTGACCAATTCAACACAAGAAGCAAAAGATCTGATGTCTCGCTATGGGAACACAGGATTGCATTTTGATGCCCATAGTCGTGGCAGTTTGACAAACTTGAATATGATGAATTCTTTCAAACAGGAAGGCGTGCATGGAATAGCCAATAATACGACGATCAGTTTTCATGGCCCCGCGGCGAATGTTTTGGCTGCAGCCAATCTGTTAAGGTATTTGAGTGATGGCAAACAAACTACGGTTGGCTTTGATGGGCATAGATATGACTTTGTCAGCCGATGGATTGGTGGCAATGGCTATACGTATGAGACAGCACCTGCTGGCAGCAACTGGTGGAAAGAAGCGTGGAAAATGTTCACAGATCCCGTCAGTGTCCATACTTGCCTTGGAGATGCGAGTCCACAATGTAGATATAATTATGGCACATCTCATCTAGAACAATTTCCTTTAAGTAAATCAAGGAGTAAAAAATGAAAAAAACTCTAAAATTATTAAGCGCTGTAACTTTATTAGGTATTGCAGGATGTCAGTTTAACAAACCTCCTCTAGGAGAGGTGGCAGCGTGGAAGAAACCAGGAGCAGATTTTACGGAGGTAGGAAAAGCATTGTTAGAATGTGGTATGCCAACCCCTTATTATACCGATCCAGAAAGTAGAAAGCTTAGTATCAATGCATGGGCAACAATTCATGCTTGCATGGTTCAATCAGGTTTTCATTATGAAAATGAACATGAGGGTGGATGGTGTTATACTTATAAAGCTGAAAACTTGCCGATTTGTCGCCCAGGCGCTGTGATCCCACAGCGCAGTGTCAAGAAGCGCTTAAACAGCCCGTTTTGTAAAAAATATAAAAATGCACCTGAATGCCAACCTTAAGTCTTGCTGTTGATGGAAAGTACAATCCCCACAGCCATGTATTCCCATGGCAGTGCGGGATTGTTCCTTTCATTCACCATCTCAACATTGTTCAGAACTGTCTTGAAAAACGGAGACAAAAATAATCAACAGGCTTTAGAGCCTTCTTATAGTCATTAAAT
>NZ_LR607271.1:0-3141 GCF_902162175.1 Bartonella saheliensis | reverse complement strand
TTTATGAGGGCTAGAGTGCATCCTTTATGAAATTGGGTACATGCCTTATGAGGGTTAGGCGTGTATCCCTTGAGGGGAAGGATGCACTCTTTTATGCAAGGCAGAGTGCATCCTCTACTAAGATTGGATACATGCCGTATGAGGGTTAGGCGTGTATCCCTTGAGGGGAAGGATGCACTCTTTTGAGGGCTAGAGTGCATCCTCTACTAAGATTGGATACATGCCTTATGAGGGTTAGGCGTGTATCCCTTGAGGGGAAGGATGCACTCTTTTATGCAAGGCGGAGTGCATCCTCTACTAAGATTGGATACATGCCGTATGAGGGTTGGCGTGTATCCCTTGAGGGGAAGGATGCACTCTTTGTGAAGGCTAGAGTGCATCCTCTACTAAGATTGGGTACATGCCTTATGAGGGTTAGGCGTGTATCCCTTGAGGGGAAGGATGCGCTCTTTATGAGGGCTAGAGTGCATCCTTTACTAAGATTGGATACATGCCTTATGAGGGTTAGGCGTGTATCCCTTGAGGGGAAGGATGCACTCTTTGTGAAGGCGGAGTGCATCCTCTACTAAGATTGGGTACATGCCTTATGAGGGTTAGGCGTGTATCCCTTGAGGGGAAGGATGCACTCTTTATGAAGGCTAGAGTGCATCCTCTACTAAGATTGGGTACATGCCTTATGAGGGTTAGGCGTGTATCCCTTGAGGGGAAGGATGCACTCTTGATGCAAGGCTAGAGTGCATCCTCTACTAAGATTGGGTACATGCCTTATGAGGGTTAGGCGTGTATCCCTTGAGGGGAAGGATGCACTCTTGATGCAAGGCTAGAGTGCATCCTCTACTAAGATTGGGTACATGCCTTATGAGGGTTAGGCGTGTATCCCTTGAGGGGAAGGATGCACTCTTTGTGAAGGCAGAGTGCATCCTTAGGGGAAGGCATATCTCATAAAAATAGAGAAAGCCCAAGAGATTTATTTTTATTTTATCTCTACCGATTTGTGTATTTTATAGATATTTGCTTTGTCTCCTCGATATTTGAGAGGGTTATAGAGTAAGACTCACTAATGAAGGTTAGTGCAACGAGTATTGAGATCTCTATGAGAATTAAGATATTTTTGTGCTATTTTTTTGTCTTTTTCTTGATTTTATTAAATCTGACAAAATTTATGAGGCATTTGTTCCCAATTGGGCTTTTGATTGCGCTCATGGATTTGGTTAATATTTCAATGATTTCAATGGCTTTATGAAGATGCTCCTTAAAGAATGGGCTTTATCATAGGACATAATAAATTGAGTCAATTTTTGTCATTCTTTATCTTTGACGTGTTTTATTTTGTACGGGCTCTTTTGCTTGTAATGAGTCGATGGTTTGATGAATTTTAAGATAAAGAAGAAAAGCCCGTGTTAAAAGAAGAGAAATCTTATGAGAATTGGCTCTTTTAGGCTAAAATTTCTGAGATGAAGAGCAGAAACGATCATTCATCAATCCATTGCCAGGATAAAATACCCTATTGATGTTTCAATGATAAAGAAAAATATTACTGATTCTGTTGCGTTATAAAACAGTGTATGTCCTAAAACAGATTCTCTCTTAAATTCCTTGTTTTTTTGAGGAAAAATTTTGTCTTTTGAGGGAGAGTTTTAAAGTTGATTGGAAAAAAGAATAATCTCTTTTGCAAGGGAAGATTTATGGAAGAAGAGCACAAAGTTTAAGAGTATTTTAAGATAATACAGCCACAAAAAAGCCCTCTGCTTCAAGCAGAAGGCAAGAATTAAGAAGATTTTCAACATTGGGTTGTAAAAAAAATATCAAAGAAGAATAAATTTAGAAAACTTACTTTTCTATAGGTAACAGAAAATTAAAAAGAGAGCAATATAAAAATACTTTTTATAAAAAAGAAAACTTTGCTTTTTTGCCTTAAAACGTCATAAATACTTCTTTTTCATTGAATGTTTATTTTGCAAAGCACTGTTAATTTCAGTTTTTAAAGATGTTATGACATATGCAACCATATTTATTCTTCAATAAAAAACAATAAAAAGAGCTCCTCATGGTGATAGGCCGGTGCGATAGACCGGTGTGATAGGTTAGCGTGGGATGAGGGGCTTTGTTATTTTAAAAAAGAGCGTGCGTGTTGCGTATAAGGGTTTTGTGAAGTGCGTGTTTTTAGTTGTGGTAGGGATGGTGGTGAGAGCTGTTGGCGTGTTGTGCGGTGTGTGGGGTGTGTAGATACATGGTTTAGGCGCAGGGAGGTGGCTTTTGTTTGGGGTTTGAAAGGAGGGGGTGGAGTTAGCTGTTTTGCTTGAGTGACTTGATGAAACAGTGAAATATTTACGTGTGATGTGGGGGCGTGGTTAGAAGACTCATGTTTGGGGAGCGAGCGGCGTTTTAGATAACAAGGGGCTTGTTTTTAAAAAAAATGTTGTCTGTTCTATGATTAAAGAGAGGGAATTATTCCGAATGTTTATGGTTTGCATAGCCCCAGTGAAAGGCAAGTAAGTCTAAACAATCGCGTAAATGATCGGCAAGGGAGTTTTGTTTGCGTTTTGAAGGACTTAATTCTTTGATTGCTTGTCCATAACCAATAACCCGCTCAAGCAATGAATAGCCAAGAATACCAAGTTGCCCTTTGATGGTTTTTAAATGATTGGAGGCTTCTATTTGCCGTTCAATGGGGTGGGTATAGCCTTGGCTACAGGCAACTTTTTCATGGGTGTAGTCAAGGCTCATGTGCAAGTCTGCCTGACTGTGACGCCAATAAAAATAAAAACGTTCTGCGGCTTTATATTGTGCCTTACTGATATGTCCTTTCGCATATAAAAGCGCAATGGGACGGCTTTGTGCATTGACAAGAACTTTGATCGTACGCTGGTTGCTGGAACTTTCTGGATAAGCAGACTGAAAATAAGGATTGCGCGTTTCAAGGGCGATTTCTTGCGTCTTTAAATGCCCCATGTGCTTTCCTTTCTCGTGAAGCTTAAGAGGGCGCGTGTTTTTTTTCTTATCTTGATGATTCATCTCATCTCCTTAGAGTAAAGTATTGTTTGATTCTCGTTTTTTAAAAGTTGCCTGTTCATTATCTGTTTTGGGAAAAGAGAGAGGGCTTAGAAGAAGACATGGGGGGGTGTTGCGTGGGGGATGTTC
>NZ_LR607270.1:0-3574 GCF_902162175.1 Bartonella saheliensis | reverse complement strand
TGGTTTCTGGAAATAAGGTCAGGGGAGACGTAGGGGGCAACTTGACCATTACCAGCCAGAGCGATACGGGACAAACTTCCAGCAAGCAAAATTCTGTTTCTGTTGGCTTTGGTGCTGGAGCAACGGGAGGAGGAGGTTCCATGAGCGCCTCTTTCCAAAACGATAAATCCTCTAGTGATTATCACAGTGTTGTGGAGCAATCAGGCATCAAAGCAGGGACAGGCGGCTTTGAGATCAATGTTAAAGACAAAACAACGCTGACCGGGGGCATTATTGACAGCACTGCACCAGCAGACAAAAACAAATTGACCACCGGAACCATTACGACGAGTGATATTACCAACAGTTCTGAAGCGACAGCCAGCAGTCAAGGTTTTAGCATTTCAGCGGGTGGTCCGATGGATCAAGGAAAATATGGTGTTGGCAAAAACATTGTCAAAAATGTCTTAGATCATTCAAAAGCCCATGATGAAGAGGAAGGTTACACCAAATCCGCCATCAGTGATGGTACCATTGTGATCACCAATGAAGATGGGCAAATGGCACTGACAGGGCAAAATGGGGACCAAGCCATTGCTTCCCTTAATCGTGATACTGCTAACGCCCATAAGGGTGTCTCACCCATCGATATAGGCAAGCTGGAGCAAATCGTCCATGAAAACCGTGAAATGGCCACGCAATTGCTGGAGGAAGGATTTAAATACAGCGATGAGTCCTATAAAACCATGTTTATTAAAGAACATCCTCTTGCTGTGGTTGACCGTGATGAACAGGGCAATATAATCTATAAAACAGATGAAAATGGACAGTATATTAGAGACGCTCGTGGACAAAAAATCCCTGCATTTCATTATTTAACGGAGGAAGAAAAGCAACATTTGCAAGAAGGGGCTGATGGCAAGGTCCATGTGTCTCTTAATGGCATTTTTACCCCACCCTATGAAGCTGCGGGGTATGCTGTGCAACATGCGAAGGATCAAAATGCACCGCTTTATTTTGTTGTGTTCCCAGAAGCCGATTCTGCCATTTCAGAACTTCTAGTGGCAGGCTATCAGAAATTTATGGAAAATAATTTTTGGGGTCTGACCAATTCCACACAAGAAGCAAAAGATCTGATGTTTCGCTATGGGAACACAGGATTGCATTTTGATGCCCATAGTCGTGGCAGTTTGACAGGTTTTAATGCACTGAATTCTTTGAAACAAGAAGGTGTCCATGGAATAGCCAAAAACACAACAATCAAATTTGTTGGTCCAGCGGCGAATGCTTGGGCTACAGCCGGTCTGTTATCTTATTTGAGTGATGGCAAACAAACCTCTATTGAGTTGGAAAATCATGTAGATGACTTTGTTGGTGTTGGGATTGGTGGTAATCCAAGTACTTTCTACAAGGTTCCCTCTGGCAGTAATTGGTGGAAAGAGGCATGGAAAATGATGACAAGCTATCCCAATGTCCATGCGTGTTATGGTCATGCGAGTCAAGACTGTCAAAATGATTATGGGATGCCTCACAGTATACAAATTGATGTCGGTAAATCATGGAATACACCAAGTAAATCATGGAGTAAAAAATGAAACAAATTTTAAAACTATTAAGTGGACTCATTATGTTAAGCATGACTGCATGTAATTTAGGTAAGCCTGCTCCAGGGTACATATCTGCGTGGAAGAAGCCAGGAGCAGATTTTACGGAGGTAGGGAAAGCCTTGTTAGAATGTGGTATGCCAACCCCTTATGATGTTGATCCAGAGACTCAAAAGCTCACTCCTAATGACATGGTTGCCATTGATGCTTGCATGGTTCAATCAGGTTTTCGCCGTAAAAGCAGAAGTAATTGGTGTTATACTTTTAAAGAAGACAACCTGCCCAATTGTCGTCCTGGCGTTGTCTTCCCACAGCCAAGTGTCAAGAAGCGCTTAAACAGCCCGTTTTGTAAAAAACATCCAGAACAATATGAATGCTATCCTTAAATCTTGCTGTTGATAGAAAGTACAATCCCTACCTCCATGTATTCCCATGTCTATGGGGTTGGTTCTTCAATTTCTATGAATACTGGAAGAAGAAAAACAGTATTTACAAAAAGGCTCTGATGGCAAGGTCCATGTGTCCCTCAATGGCATTTTTACTCCACCCTATGAAGCTGCGGGGTATGCTGTGCAACATGCGAAGGATCAAAATGCACCGCTTTATTTTGTTGTGTTTCCAGAAGCCGATTCTGCCATCTCAGAACTTATAATAGCAGGATATCAGAAGTTTATGGAAAATAATTTTTGGGGTCTGACCAATTCCACACAAGAAGCAAAAGATCTGATGTTTCGCTATGGGAACACAGGTTTGCATTTTGATGCCCATAGTCGTGGCAGTTTGACAGGTTTTAATGCACTGAATTCTTTGAAACAAGAAGGTGTCCATGGAATAGCCAAAAACACAACAATCAAATTTGTTGGTCCAGCAGCGAATGCTTTGGCGACATCCGGTTTGTTATCTTATGCGAGTGATGGCGAACAAACCTCTATTGAGTTGGAAAATCATGCAGATGACTTTGTTGGTGTTTGGATTGGTGGCAATCCAAGTACTTTCTACAAGGTTCCCTCTGGCAGTAATTGGTGGAAAGAGGCATGGAAAATGATGACAAGCTATCCCAATGTCCATGCGTGTTATGGTCATGCCGATCCAGCATGTCGACATGCTTATGGGGATTCTTATGCTCACCGCATAAAAATTAAGTTCAATTAAACTAGAGAGCAAGAAATGAAACAAATCTTAAAATTATTAAGCGGACTCATTCTGTTGAGTATAACGGGATGTAACATTGATAAGCCTTCTCCAGGGTACATATACATGTGGGAAAGACCAGGAGCAGATTTTACTGAGGTAGGAAAAGCTTTGTTAGAATGTGGCATGCCGAGCCCTTATGATGCTGATCCAGAAACTAGAAACTTAAGTATTAATGCAATAGAAACAATTCATGGCTGCATGCTTCAATCAGGATTCCATTATAAAGATAAGTGGGGGGGGGGATGGTGTGAGAATTTTAAAGAAGAAAACTTGCCGATTTGTCGTCCAGGCGCAGTCATTCCACAGCGAAGTGTCAAGAGGCGCTTAAACAGCCCATTTTGTAAAAAATATAAAAATAGCCGTAAATGCCAACCTTAAGTGTTGCTGTTGATAGAAAGTACAATCCCTACCTCTATGTATTCCCATGTCTATGGGGTTGGTTCTTCAATTTCTATGAATACTGGAAGAAGAAAAACAGTATTTGCAAGAAGGGGCTGATGGCAAGGTGCATGTGTTCCTCAATGGCATTTTTACACCACCAGAGGAAGCTGCTGTTTATGCAGAGCAACATGCGAAGGATCAAAATGCACCGCTTTATTTTGTTGTATTCCCAGAAGCCGATTCTGCCATTTCAGAACTTCTAGTGGCAGGCTATCAGAAATTTATGGAGAATAACTTTTGGGGTCTGACCAATTCCACACAAGAAGCAAAAGATCTGATGTTTCGCTATGGGAACACAGGATTGCATTTTGATGCCCATAGTCGTGGCAGTTTGACAAACTTGAATATGATGAATT
>NZ_LR607269.1:0-3636 GCF_902162175.1 Bartonella saheliensis | reverse complement strand
GAGGGTGCATCTAGCACAGCGAGTAATGCCAAGGGAGTTAGTGAGACAGCTTTGACAGCAGCTAATCGAGCAGAACAGAGGGTTACAGAGGTAAGACAAGAAGTCTCTCAAGCTGTTACAAGTGCAAAGGAAGCAAAGGATGGCGTTACAGCTGTGACTACATCAGTGAATGAGGTAAGACAGACAGTAGAACAAGCGCTAGTAGAGGTGACAAGTGTTAAGGCAAGCGTGTCTGTGGTAGAGACGACAGCAGCAGAGGCTCAGAGTGCGTCAAGGGAAGCCAAAGAAGTTGCAGAGACAGCCAGAGTTAAAGCAGTAGAGGCGCAAGTCAGTGCAACAGAAGCGCTAAAGGTAGCCAATGAAGCAAAGGTAGCGGCAGAGCAATCGGTTCATTTAGAGGGAGAAGCGGTAAAAGGAGGAGAAGCAATCAGGAGCTTGGCAGAAGAAGCCAAGAGGACAGCAGAATCCGTGCAAAGTGTTGCTCAAGAAGCCAAAGAGAGCGCATCACAGGCTTTGGCAGTAGCGAATACAGCGAAGGCAACATCAGAAACGGCGGCAAATACGGCGACAGAAGCGAAGGGAGTAGCAGAGAGTGCCTCTACTACAGCCAATGAAGCCAAGAGAGCCAGTGAGACAGCGACATCAACAGCAAGTAGTGCACAAGAACGAGTTGAAAGAGCCGTTTCAGAGGCAGAGGCTGCGAAGAGTCAAGCGGCAGAGGCTAAACAACAAGCATTGGAAGCGAAGGCTCAATCTTCAGAGGCTGTAAACTTAGTGAATAAAGTAAAAGGAGTTAGCGAAGAAGCGAAAGGCTTAGCGGAAAAGGCGAGAGCGGCATCTACCGAGGCACAAAAGAGTGCAGAGCAAGCACGAGCAGAAACAACTGGTGTGACAACAATGGCTACCACGGCGTTAACAACAGCGAATGATGCGAAGGGGGGCGCAGAGGAAGCCAAGAGCATAGCAGAAGAGGCAAAAATTGTTGGGGAGAGTGCAAGTAAGAAAGCAGAACAAGCCGTACGAGATGCATCAGAAGCAACAAGGATAGCGAGTGAGGCAAAAACAGCGGCAGAACAGGCGGTACGTTCAGGAGAGACGGCAGGTCAAGTAAGTGCACAAGCCGTCAAGAATTTAGTGGAAGAAGCCAAGAACAAGGCAAGTGAAGCCAAGCAAGTAGCGGATAGTGCCAAGGTTAAAGCAAGCTTTGCGGAGAGTGCTGCGGAAGAAGCACAGGAAGAAGCCAAGCAAGCGCGTCAAGTAGCTGATAGTGCGAAGTCTATAGCAGAAGAGGCGAAAAGCACAGCAGAGCAAGCAGGACGGGATGCAACAGAGGCGACAAAAGTAGCTAATGAAGCTAAAGCGTTAGCAGAGCATATGGACGTAGAAACTGCGAAAAGTTTAGCAGAAGAAGCAAAAAGTAAAGCAGAAAGGGTAGAGACTGTAGCCAATACAGCGATGGGAACAGCGTTATCTGCTAAGAGTGTTTCGGAAGAAACCAAACAAGCGGTCAGTCGAGCACATTCTACGGCAGAAGAGGCGAAAGAGATAGCCGAAGAAGCGCAAGAGGAAGCAAGTGAAGCCAAACAAGTAGCCGATAGTGCGACGGCTAAAGCTAATTTGGCGGCAACAGCAGCCGAAGATGCGGGGTCTAAAGCAGAGCAAGTAAAAGAAAAAGTAGATAGTTTAGAGACAATAGTTAATAAGGCAAAACAAACAGCAGATGATGCAAAGGCAGCGGCTAGGAAAGTGACAGCAGATGTTATTTCCTTTAAGGCGAATGCCTTGACAGCTGAGAGCGTTGCGAATGCAGCCCAACAAAAGAGTGAACAAGCAAGTACTCGAGCGAGTGAAGCGCAAGAGGAAGCAAGGCAAGCTAAAACGATAGCAGAGCAAGCCAATAGCTCTCTTGTTTCGTTTAATTTTTCTGAGACGAGCGAACAGGTCAAAAAGAACGGTGAGAAGATTAGTCATATAGAGAAAGAGGTGAGTTATCTTTATAAGACTGTAAAAATGATGAATTTGAGTGTAGTGGCGCAATTTTCACCGTTTCTTGTAGTAGATGAAGACAAGAGCTTGAAAGTAAAAACAGGAACAATATTTCGTTTTACTCATGGAAGTGTAGATGATGATGACAATCTTCGCCTTTATCCTATTATGAAGGATGAAAGCATAAATCTTCCCTCTTCTCTTCAAGCGGGCAAAGATTATTATGTTTATCTTGTTCCCAAAAGTGAAGTTATAGAAGTGATTGTTTCAGAGAATGCGACTTATCCCGATGGCTATAGAGCGGATAATTCGGTCCAGATAGGAGGATTTCATACGCTTTGTGCAGATGTTGGAACGCTTGAAGGTCACCCGTTATCAGGCTATAGAGCAGGGGATATATTACCCAATTCTATTTGGTGTTTGAATCATCGTCCGCATAGTTCACCAGAAGGAATGGTTTACGACCCCTCTACAGATCTTTGGGTAGATATTTATCTTCAATCAGGAACAGGTGAAAATACCAAATCGGCTTATGGTGTTCCCGTAACAACCAATCGTAGCTATAAAGATCACATGTTGGATTTGTGGCGTGTCAAGAAGTCGTTACTGAGAGATGAAGATTTTGCTTCTGCGATGTATGGAAGCAATGAGAAGACGAGTATCAAAGGCAAGCAAGCGCCCTCTCCAAAGACTTCGGGAGGTCATGTTGATACAGCCAATAGGCGGATGATATCGCATATTGGTTGTGAGGATGGTTGTGGTTATCTTTTACAGTTTTTATCAGGAACTTTTGCGATGCAGACGCAATCGAGTTCTACTTTGTGGACCAGTTTTACGACAGCTTTGAATGTCTTGTCTGGTGGAGGGAGTTGGGAGGATGATACGAAGAGTGGCTGCTTTTATCGTAATGGTTTACATTCACGTAGTACTTCTGATGAGAAACTAGGAGCACGTGGTTGTAGTCGTCCGGGACGTTTTGGATAATGAGAGCAAGATGATAGAATATCCAGAGCATTTAAATAGCAAGCAAGATTATTTGAACATGCTTTCTTTTGATAAGAGAGAAACGGTTAGAAGGCTAGAGGGTCTTTTAGAGACACGTTTTTATTGGATCTTTGTTAAAGAGCTCAGCGACGGAGAAGAGGGTGTTGAGGATGAAACCCATAGAGTATATATAAGCCAGGAAATCCCGTTTGATTTAGAGGGAGAGCTTGTAGCAAAGCGTTATCAATATGAATTACAGGAAAGCGAATATGCGCCGTTGTTTAGACTTGGCTTTAGCGTAGAAGAAGTCGAGCAATTGATCAAAGAGCATAGCCAATAGAAGATTATAAAAGAAGATTTTCATCCAGCCCCACATGAGTGGGGCTTTTTTTATGGAGGAGTGAATGAGAAAGATATCGAGGGAAGGATTAGAACTGCTCAAGCAATGGGAAGGCTTGCGCTTAGAGGCGTATAGAGATGCGGGATGTATCTGGACGATAGGTTATGGTCATACCAGCTATGCAGGCAAACCTTTGGTCCACAAGGGAATGCGTATTACCAAGGAGCAAGCAGAAGAAATCCTTTGTGAAGACTTAAAGCAATTTGAGAAGGCGGTAGAGCAATCTGTAACGGTTTCGTTAACGGATAGCCAATTCGCGGCATTGG
>NZ_LR607268.1:0-3753 GCF_902162175.1 Bartonella saheliensis | reverse complement strand
ACATCATCAACAGAATGAATGATAAAATCAACAACCTCAATGGGGGTATAAACAATTCCTAATTTTTCTACTGTACGTGGAAAAGCATAACGGAAAAATTCATTATACAGCTCTACAATTAAGCTTTGTTGTGCTTCAAGAGTGGTAATTCCACGCGTGTAAAATTGTATACTCCTAGAAATATTGTTGAGATCTTGAGTTTCTTCTTTAAGAGTAAAGTTATCAAGGGCATTGAGTACACGTTGTAAAGCACAAGATACGGGATTTTCTTGAACAAACTGATGCCCCTCAAATAAAGCATTAAAGACTGGACGCGTCACAAGATGTTGCGCAAGCATTTCAATTGCATTTTGTTCAGAGATAGTTGTATTTAAATTGCTACGCAATTCGGTCATAAAATCATTAAACACCTGCCGTGTTTCAGTTTCTGATTTTGTTAAAATCTCAGTTAAGCGTGTGATATGAGTTTGAGCAAGATCACCAACATTTATTGCCCATTTTTTCCAATAGCTAGGGTCGTAAAATCTCTTAACAATAGCAGCTTTAATGGCATCTTTACATTTAGGAAAAAAGCGGAATTCTCCTTGTACTTCGTGTGTTTGAGAGGGTTCATAAGTTGCTAACCCAATATTAAGTCCTGAATATTCTAATTTTGAGCGTGCAGGTAAATCATCAATAACCGTGGTCGTATCTTCTAACGCAAGTTCTTGAGAAGCTGCAACGATTTCAAGAGCATGGCTTACGTCTTGTTTTTTGTGCATATGGTGAATTATTTTATTAAAGTTATCATCATGTGCACGTAAAGCATTGAGAACTTGCCAGATGACATTATACTTTTGGTTGTTGTCTAAGGCTATTTCCGGCGGAATATCAGCGGGTATCCCAATGGGGAGAATGATATAGCCTCTTTTTTTACCCTCTGCTCTACGCATGACGCGTCCTATTGCTTGAATAATCTCAATTTGACTTTTGCGCGGGTGTAAAAATAGAACGGCATCAAGAGCAGGAACATCAACACCTTCAGAAAGACAGCGCACATTGGTAAGTACACGACACGTATTTTCCCCTGCATCTTCCTTTAACCAGTCAAGTTGTTTTGTCCGCTCTTTAGCACTAAAGGTTCCATCAATATGGGCAAAGGTACAGTTAAGAGGGGGAATATCTTTATAGTTTTTATGAAGAGCGCGCAAAGATTCTTGCACTTTTTCTTTTTTGAATCTTTTGCATATGCGTTTAGAAGTCTCAATATCTTTGCAAAAAGCCAAAGCTCTGCGCATGGGCTTAGGGTCATCTTCAAGATCAAGTTTCAGATCCATTTTGGTAAGGGCTCTATAACAGCCATTAATCTTGGTTCTATCGTCAAGAATAAGTTCATAATTCTTATCAGTAATAAGATGTTGAATGGATTGGCTTACTTCTTTTTCGTTGACAACTAATATGACAACTTTACAAGGTGATAACAGCTTATCCTCTAAAGCACGTGAAAAGCTGTAAGTGTAAAGTTGTTTGCCATAGAGTTTTTCATTATCCATGGATACCAAAACGTTATTGGATAAGACAGCATTCCTTTTCAGCTTGTCACTAAAGATTTTAGGCGTTGCTGTCATGTAGAGGCGTTTTTTTCCTCGAATAATGCTGTTGTCATGAACTTTGATAAATTCAGATTCATGTTTATCTGTTCCTAAAACAATCCCAGTTGTTCTATGGGCTTCATCACAAATGATCAGATCAAATTCGGGTAAATCATATTCCTTTTGTGCATCGGAAATCACTTGAATGGAATGATAGGTCGAAAAGACCACGGTCATAACATCAAGAGAGGTCTTATTGGCTTTACGTGCAAGTTCTTTCGCATCCGTTGTTGCCGGCAAGACAAGATCAGAAGCATCAAGACCAGATTCATCATCATGTTTACTTTTACGACGCTTGCCCACTTGTGTATCCGAACACACGGCAAAGGAACGCAAGGGGATTTCTGTATCAATGGTCCATTCACGGATTGTTTGTGACATCAAAGCAAGAGAGGGTACCAGAAACAACACACGCTTACCTTTTCCAGCTATTTGTTCTGCTATCTTAAGACTGGTAAAGGTTTTCCCCGTCCCACATGCCATAATAAGCTTGCCACGGTCTGCTTCTTGCAAACCTTCACAAACTTTCTCAAGCGCTTCTATCTGATGATCTAAAAGCTTTTTTTTCGGTTGCTCTTTAAGGACGGCTTGTCCTCTTTCTTTATAAGCCCCCCAATCGATTTGACTGTTTTCTAAATCAAACAGATTAATCTGTTGAATACGAACTTCTTGACCATCACAAGTGTTGTTAGCATTATCACTCCAATTGCTTTCGGTGCTATCAACCAGAATGCGACGCGTGAATATTTTCTTCCCAGAGGCAGCGATAAAACTATTAATATCTTCTTTTTTAATGATGTGAGAAGCATCATAGCATTTACATTGAATAGCTGCATATCCTCCTTGATCACGGATTGTAGCGACTAAATCAATACCGATATCACGCCTATCTTCATCATGCTCCTCAGCCCATTCCGAATAAGTCTGAACCTTTTCGTATTCCTGCTTTTGAAGAGGGTCTTCAGAGAAATAATCCTTCACAAGGTTTTCAAACAACGTTCCCAACTCACGGGGTGATTTAGCCTTTTCACGGTAGAATTCTAAGAGAGAGCGTAAAGTGACTTGTTTATTATCAGACTTAACAGATTGCAGCATATTATAATAAAAATCCCTTATCTTATGAGATTATCAATAATCATCAAAAGAATCAAAATGAATTTAATTAAATTTGTTTAAAACAAATATCTATAAAAATGGGAAAAAAGTGCTAAAAAAGCTGATAGTTTTTAAAAAGAGGTTTTTAAAAGATGCTTATCAACAGCCTATGACATATGGTTAGATCAGCAAAATAGTGAAATTTGCTTATCGTTTGATGTGTCAATCAAGACAAATGAAGTATGTACTTTAAGAAATCATAATGATTATTTTGATAAGTTTTACGAGTGACTTTAATAGATAGGTTTTGAAGGTTTCTCAAACCCTCAAAATACCTTCAAAATATATTATTAATTGTATCTATAGCTTCATAATATCCCTATAGGTTGTTTTTTGAAAACTTCATAAAAATAACCAATTGAAATATAACAACTTTTATTTTCGATTAAAAAATATATAAAAGGAGGGGTAAAAGGAACCTTCAAAACCTTCAAAATCCTCGAAATTAAGAGATAAAAAGACTTTGAAGGTTCATGACACAAATAAAGGTTATGAAGTTTAGTGTTTTATAAGATTTTCAGATTGCCTATTGTGATGTCTTATCACTTTTCACTAAAGGATTCCATTCATAGCGTATGGTAGGTCGACCGCTTTTAGAGCTATTATCACTTGCTATTTCACGAATATAGTTGCAACGGCATAAAAGCTCTAAAGCTTGCTTAACGGCTTGATTGTCTTTTAAAGAACTCCAACTTCTTTGATGAATGTCTCTTGCCGTAAAAACATCGGGTAAACAATCACAGCGTTCGACAATTAATTTTGCACGCTCTGCTGTTAATGTATCTCCCGCCGCATAAAGACGTTTTGCGTGACTTATCAGATATTTTTCCCAATACAAGGCTCTCTCAAGGGCATTTCTATTGATTTCAAAACGCCCGCCTTCACACAGTTCAAAAATCAACGCAAGGGTTGGTATGGTTTTATCCATTTTCAAAAGATATGATTGTAAACTTGTAGAGAAATTTTC
>NZ_LR607267.1:0-3887 GCF_902162175.1 Bartonella saheliensis | reverse complement strand
ATATCGTCTTATAGGATATTGCCATGCCAAAACCACGCCCCCCTCATTTAGTCAAAGAAGTCACACGCCATGGCAAAATCATATGGTATGTCCGTATTAATCATGGAAAACGTATTAGAATACGCGGCACCTACGGAACGCAAGAGTTCGTTGACAACTACAAAACGGCACTTGCCCAATTACAAGGACTAATACTTCCTAAATCTAAAACCGGTAAACTTACTGAAGGGTCATTCGCATGGCTGCTTAAGCAGTATTTAAACAGCTCTAATTGGCATAATCTCTCTACAACTACGAAAAAACAAAGAAAACTCATTCTTATGAAGATATGCGATAGCATAGGAAACATTCCATACCAAGTAATCGAAAAAAAACATATCATAGCTGGTGTTGAACGGCGTAAAGAAACACCAGCAATGGCCAGAGAATTTCTGAAAACTCTTAGTGGACTATTTAAATGGGCAATTGAACAAGGTCTTTTGGAAAATAATCCAACTTTAGGGGTCAAAAAACCTCCGCTAAAAAACAAAGAAGGCTTTCCTGCTTGGACAGAAGAAGATGTTGAGAAATATTACCAACGCTGGTCACATGGTACTCATGAACGTGTTTGGATTGATGTCCTTTTGTATACGGGTTTGCGTCGTGGTGATGCCGTTCGCATTGGCTGGAAAGACGTAAAAGATAATATTATTCATCTCAAAACAGAGAAAAGCAAATTCCAAACAGATGTCTTTCTACCTATTTTACCGGAATTAGCCAAAACGCTTGAAGCTGGTCCGATTGGAGAAGAAACATTCATCTGTAGTAAAACTAATCAAAAATTTATCAAAGAAAGCTTTGGTAATACATTTCGAGACGCTTGTAATGCGGCTGGAATTAAAAAATCAGCACACGGTTTGCGAAAATTAGCAGCAACACGCGCCGCTAATTCGGGTGCAACAATTTCACAATTGAAAGCAATTTTTGGCTGGACAGAAGATCAAATGGCATCTCTTTACACAAAGAGCGCAGACCGTAAAAGATTAGCACTAGAAGCGATAAAAAAGCTCCAAAAAAGTTAGGGATAGAGGCAAAAAAACGTAATAGAATCAGGATTCACCAATTCCCTTATATTTAACATAACTTTTTGATTTAACTTACTTTTTATATCCCAAGGTGGCATACCATATGTAAAACGAGACCATTTGTGAATATCAATGCCTTCCATTGCCCATTCCAAAATGCAATCAAGCTTTAATGCCAGATAATCAGCACTGACCTTTTCTTCTGCAATGTCCATCCCCTTTTTATTAAAATAAAGCTGTAGATCAGGTAATTTTTGAGAATTTAGGGGATCAATTATCTTACAGACAGTCGACAGAATACTCGTCGTAATCGAGAATCCAACATCAAATCGTGGATAATCTCTCGTGATTTCATCGTTGTAAAGAACTTTCACTTCACGGTCTGGCAATTGATAAATTGCTAAAAGATCTCCTTTTCCTTCTACCCCATGAACAAACCAGCCTAAACTCTTGAAAAATGCTTTTGTGCTTTTCATAGTTAAGAATATTTCTTCTTCCGCTTTAAGAGATATCGTTTTGGAATCAAAAGTTAAAAGTGAAGTGGATTTTAGAAAATTTAAATGATAATGCCGTGTAAGAGTCAGAATATAGTTAATAAGGTCTTTTGTAATTTCTTCTGCAAAACCTAAGTAATTTCCTGTTCTAAAGCTCTCTTTATAAAATTTGAGCTTCTCAGTATCTCCCATTAACACAAGCGCTATAAGATGGCGCCTGACAAGTTCAACTTCACTGTCCATAGGTAAAGCAGCATAATCTGAAATGATTTGTTTCACATTTTGCCGTTGAGCCCAATCAAGAATATATCCACAGATCTGCTTCAGTCTACTTTCATCTACACTATGACACAATACTGTATAGATATCTTCTGCTTCTTTGAGAGCCGTATACTGAGACCTTGTAGGAAAAATATCCCTATAAGCCGTTGAAAAACTCAGTATTGAAAATGAAGCCTTAAATGTGATAATTGGCTCTTCTCCTTCAATATCACGGCTGTACGTTATATTAATAAGGCGGTCTTTACCTATAAAATAAGCATTATAGTTGTGGTTTTTATCGTGATAAGTTGTCCAACCCATCGTTTTTAATTGTTCTGTAACTATGTTGAGAACAGCTAAATTTTGCCTCTCCGTCCATGCATCTTTCCCTTTTTGTCCCTCAGACTTTTCTTTGGCAACAATCCTAGCACATTTAAAATGGATCTCATTGGTGTTTTTGCACGAATCCAGCTATTTATGTGTAGCAATGCTTTAGTGATCGGAGTGAAAGGCCTTATTATGCGCCCAGAAAACAAAGGCGGTGACATAAAGTAAGACATTATATGCCCTATAAAATTTTCTTTTTTGCTAGGATAGTGCACTCTAAAATGCTCCTCAGCAAATTCAACGGCACGATCAACACAACTCATTATAGAAGGGCTTGTTGAATATTGGGCAATCTTATCTGAGGCAAGAGCATTTTGATAAGATTTTAGTGCCTCAATCTTACCCATCAATGCTAAACACGCCAAATGCCAAATCATATTCGGACAAGATCCTGATGCTTGGAGATATGTTTGAATAGGCGCTCTGCTTGCTATCTCTGCTTCAAAATCCTGAGCACGTGCCCACTGTATCACCCGCTCAGAAATATTGATCAGTTCTTGCTCAGTAAGTGTCTTAAGGCAAATATTAATCCCATTTCCGAGACTGTTAAAAGTTTGATAAATATCCTTAGGCCGTACGAATTCATAGCCCTTTCCATAATGAATATAACGACAAGCTTGTGAAATTTCTTCCGTGGATGTTATAGCATTAATATAGAGATTTTGCTTATCATTGAGATGCCACAAATCAAAATGAAATTTAATAAATCGATCTGGCAGAGCCAACCACATTTGTCCCAGTTGCGTTGCAAACCAACCATGAGTCTTCAGAATATTAGTTGCCACTGTTAAATTTATTAACTGCCTTGTGGGTGTATTGTGTGCAAGAATATCATCCAATTCCCCATTCTTATGAGCTTGTACAAAAAGAAGGACGCGCTCAACCCATGTTGTTGTTTCGTAATGAGAAAATTCTGCTACATGCAATTTGGACGTAGAGTTATAATTCTTTAAAATCTCTATATCGCCAAGCACAGCCTGTGCAACAACAGAACTCTTAGCAAAATCATTGGCAGCTTCTTGGCGTAACTTTTGTTCAATATCTTGTGTCTTTGCCCACGCTATTATCTTATTTAATGATGCCTCAATACGTCTTTGCGAAAGATCTCGAACTTTAATATCAAAATATCTATCTTCTAAAAAGAGCGTATCTTCAGAAGAAAATTTCTTACCTCGGACATATTCCAAGCAAGGAGATAGGGAGCTGTTGTAAGACTTGCCACCAACATAAGCTTTCTATCTCTCCATCCATATTTTACTTCGTAGCTAATGCGCACAATGCGATCAGATAAGTAATAACAAGCATGGTAATTGCCTATGTTATCACAATATGGCACCCAGTTAAATTTTTTTAAAATTTTTGTTACATCTTTTGTTTGCATCATGATGCACTTCTACTCTCCAATGAGTGAAACAATAGAAGAATTCTTGCCATTTGATCTGCTTTCCATTTTCTCTTTAAATGCTCCTTAAACTCAATATTTACAAAATTATTGAGCTCTTTTTAAATTCTTGAAATTTGTGTAATATTCATAAATTTATCCAAATACTGTTTGTTTTTTCTTTACTATTAAATAACTCAATACTTGGTAAGTATAAATATCATTACAAGATAAATAATAGTTTGTTAGTATAATTTATAATTAAAACTATTACATCATAAAGATTATTTAAAATTAACT
>NZ_LR607266.1:0-3936 GCF_902162175.1 Bartonella saheliensis | reverse complement strand
ATCATATAGTTTTTATTTTTTATTAAATATAATATAGACATAAAAATAGAATTATGTTAATTTCATTATGAATATTTATTAATAGAGGTAAATCACAAAAATGATTATAAAATATTTCTTTGCCATATGTGTTATATTATTAATTTTTTTATCTGTTGTGAAAGCATCTGAATATACAATTTTAGCAGAAGGAACAGCTGTTACTATTAATACTTCTACTTCTAAACCAAATTTATTGCTTAGTAAACAGAGCAGTCACTTATTAAATAAAGTTATTTTATTAACTCATCCTGGTAATCATAGTGTATTTTTTAAAAATATGACTTATCTTTTTCAAACAGTAAAACGTATATATATTAATTTAGGAATATATTTATATTCTTCAATATTTTCCATATTCAAATGGTAGATTATTTAATCTTGTAGAGAGGAAAATAATTATAATAAATAAATTATATGCATTAATGTTATACGCAATTTATTTATTATGGCGATAGGTTACAGTATATAATCTTTCAAGTATGAATTAATAAGTTTTTAAAAATACTGATATTTTTGTAAAGCAATGGGAATAATTATTTTTGAACTTTGCACCAATTGATTTTAAAATTTTTACCTTGTTGAAAGAGTGGTGTAAGTTTCATTTTTGAAAGAAGGTTTATAAGTCTTTTAATTTTTTAAAAATGGACGCGTATCAATTTCATAAATTTTTTAGAAAAAATGATGTGGGATAGGTACAAAGCGATTAATCGTTTGATCATTTTCTTTTAATTTGGTTTTCAGACTTTCAAAAGCACCGACATCAATATCTTTTTAATAATGAAAATTAAGCATTGCTTTACGTTTTTATGTCTCACGTTTTTTAATAGAGTGATGTCCTTCACTGATAAAGAGAACAGCTCAAACATGATTTACCTATTGTTGTTAATTTACGAGTTTATTTTCAAAAGGTATTTCTCAAGGCACGTTACACCTATTTTGTGACAATACTTGTGAATGGTATAATGCTAAAGACCCCACGAATAGTATATTAGTACACCAACATCTTTCAGTTATGAAGGAGAAAGTTGATACCATCATATATTTTTGTCAGTTTCAATGTTGCTATAGCTCTTGGCGTTGAGATGGTTCATAAAGCGTTTTCTATTCACATGCTAGCTTCCCTTATGGGGCGCAAGAAAGTGATTTTAATTGATTGAATATAAATAAATTTTAAATGAAAGATCTATGATATTCAGGTTTTTCATTTAACAGATAAAACAATAAATTATTATAGAAAATTAATATATAGTGTATTTAAAAGGACTTAATATAAATTTAAAAAACTTTTGTAAAAACGTATTATCTCTTTCTTTGATGCTTTTAATAATTTTTTATTGAAGACTTCGTATTTCTTAGAAAGAGTTATTATCCCGTTGGATAACTTTGATGAAGATAATCCCATTAATATAGCACATATCATTTTCAGGAGCAAATTAACATTGAAGTATAATAATTATAATAAAATTAGAGAGATTCCTTAAGAATTCATTTTGTTAAAAACAAAAGAATTTTGAGTGTTCGAATCAATGAACATACCTAGAGAAGAAGTCTTGAATTTAAGGTGGTCTAAAAGGTGGACCAAAAAAGGTGGACGAGAAGGTAAATTAAGTGAGGGCAATTCATAGACTATCAGCAGCATTCGTAAAGGCATCTCCTCAAGGTAAATATTGTGATGGGGCAGGGGTGTGTGGTTGAATGTTCGAAAAGACAATACTCGCTCTTGGTTTTTTCGCTATACACACCACAATAAGCGCCGTGAAATGGGGCTTGGTTCTGTCACAAGACTTTCTTTAAAAGAAGCACGAGAACTTGCAAGATATTACAGTGATATTCTTAAAGAAGGCAATGATCCTATTATCTTTCAAGAACAAACTATTTTAAAACAGCAAAGCAATATGTTTAAAGAAGTTGCGCAGGCGGCTTTTGAAAGTAAAAAAGCTGAGTTAAAGAATGAAGGCAAAAATGGGCGTTGGTTTTCTCCACTAGAATTACATGTTATTCCACATATAGGGAGTTTGCCTATAGAACAATTAACAGCGAATATCATTCGCAATGTTTTGGTACCTCTTTGGCATGAAAAAGCAGATACAGCGCGTAAAGCACTTAATCGTATTAACATTTGCTTGAAATATGCTGCAGCTCTTGGTTTAGATGTTGATCTACAGGCTTGTATGAAAGCACGCGCCCTTTTAGGAAAGCCCCGTGCTACATCAACAAATATTCCTGCTATGCCATGGCAAGAAGTACCGGCTTTTTATTAGAATTTAGATGATAAGATTCTTTCAAATTTAGCACTGAAGCTTCTGATTTTGACTGGAGTACGGTCATATCTATTGCGATATTTACGTCTTGAACAAATAAATAAGGATATATGGACAATACCGAAAGAAAATATGAAAGGTATTGTAGGGAAAGTTTCAGATTTTCGCGTGCCATTAACTCATGGAGCTTTGAAAGTGATTGAAAAATCTCTCCCTTTTGAGAAAAAAGGTTTTCTCTTTTCTGGTCTTACCGGCAAGCCAATTTCTGATGCAAGCATGTCCAAATATATGACAGTTTGTGGTTTAACTTATTGCCCTCATGGTTTCCGTTCAAGCTTACGGGATTGGATAGCAGAAACAACATCAACACCATTTGAGATTGCCGAAACTGTTCTTGCACATTCCGTTGGGAGTTCAGTGACCAAAGCTTATATGCGAACAGATTTTTTAGAACAACGACATACTCTCTTGGAACAGTGGGCTGCATTTATAACAGAATAGATTTTTTTACAATTGCCTCTACAGAGCGCCTCTTTTTTTCACTAACTTTATCTAATATTTTTTGAATGTTACTAAGTTCTGTTGTGAAAAATAATCTAAAGTTTTAACAAATCTTTTTGCGTATTTTTTAGCTATTTTGAGGGGAAATATGATGTGCAAAATTTTTTAAAAAAACACTGTAAAATGTGTAAAAATATTGTTCATCGCTTTAATGAGACGTGCAAAATGAAAAATCTATTGGCTAAAAAATTTAGCACGTCTCAGAGCGTATTTAGAGTCGGATATTTGGTTTTTGTGTAAAAATACTCTCTATGGCATCTAGGATCCGTGAAAAATCAAGCGCTAATAAGAGTATAATCAGTACAATCCATTTCGTATAACGCGACATCACCTTTACACTTTTATAGGTCATGATGATTTCTTGAAGGATTTCTTTTTCCGCTTCTGTAAGCTCTATATCATCTCTTGTTTTTCTTCTAGCCATGTTTCCATCCACACAAACGTTCACCTAGAGTGTTATGTTTTAAGATATCTCTTGCTAAGCTTGAACTGATGACGTTAACATCTCTTTTGTTTAAATAAATGGGTAACCAGCCAACACAAGAGACATAGTTATTTGTTACGCAACCAGCGAGAGAGAGCAGTGCGCACATCAGTGTCATTTTTTTGATTAACTTCATTTTCCACCTCCAGACGTGTTTTTGCTGCCTTTAGCGTTTTTTCTGTTTGCTTTTGCTGTTCTGCTTTTTTGCCAAGCATGAAAGCTTTGGCTAAAGCCATAAAAAAAGCAGCAAAAGCCGCACCTGTTAACAGCAGATTTTTTTTCATCCATAAGATCATAGGCGGTGCTCCTGAAAGCGTTTGGCAACAAAGAAAAGACCAACACCTGCAGCTAGAACCATAATGCTAGCGAGAGCCCATTGCACTGGACCGTTGCCCGCTAATAAGCCGCCAAGACCTGAAAAAGAGCCAATGACTGGTGCCAATGCTTCTACTTTAAAGAGCGCTGTTGAATCCTTTGTTTCTACGGTTTGATAGTTGGAGGAAACATAAGCGCCTTTCGCCCATAATCCGGCTTCTGCGACACGCCGGTGGACAAGACCTTGCAAGCGTTTACCACCCGCTTTGGTCC
>NZ_LR607265.1:0-4045 GCF_902162175.1 Bartonella saheliensis | reverse complement strand
CATTTGCCAATTCACGGGCTTTTTTTAAAGAGACGTTTCTCAATGCTCCTAATCCCATTTCGCGACGACGACCATGAATAGTATAACGATAAAGCCATTGAGCACCCCCATCTTTACGCTTATGAAGAAGCAAGCCAGCACCATCATTATATTTGCCAGCCCCCAATGTTGCGACAGACCTTGCATTAAGACGGTTCATAAGAGCCATTTTTAGTCCTTTCTTCTACAGTTTTTACCCACACGCCAGCCCCGCTTTTGACGTGCAAGCAAGTGATTTTGATTGATACGATATGAGAGGGTTTGTGATGAAAGAATCTTACTATATTCGGGGCAATGATTCAAGTTGAAAAAGGATGATTTATCATTATAAATCAATGTGTTGCCAGATCCCGGAAGCCCCCAAATCTTGGAGGTCCAATGCTGAGGGCGCTCGCACCTGAAAGGCGTGAATATAAGCCCAATATCTAGATTTTAATGACATTTCTATAGGCTAATCTATAAGCTAAAAAATGCACTTTGATTTGCTTGAAATAAGCAATTGGAATTTCAATTGACGACCGAAAGCAATTGCCTTATGAAGGGGGATTGTGTTTTTGGTCGTATACGCGACGATCAAATAGGGCCTGGAAGCCCTAACATCGAACGCAGAATGAATCCGCTTTGCGGGTGTCCCGGAATTTCCGGGGGCTCTTGTTATGTCCAAGTGCATCTTACGCACTAAAAGCAAGAGGCTGATTCGATGTCAGCACTTCCAGACCCCGGAATACCAATGCGAGGGCGCTCGCAACCGGAGGGGAAACAAAGTGCGAGCTAAAAATTCACATTCTTACGACATTTCTTTAGGCAGGAAAATTCGCTTCAGAAGAAATATGATGGGGTTTTCTCAAAAACAATTAGGAAGTCATTTGGGCGTAACATTTCAACAAATCCAAAAATATGAAAAAGGTTTAAATCGTGTGAGCGCAGCACGTTTACAGGAAATTGCTGATATACTAGAGGTTCCCGTTTCCTTCTTTTACGCTGAGAGCGTAAAAAAAGAAGAGACTTCCTCGCATTGTGATGACAGAATATCAAGTAAAGCAGAATATTTACTTTTGAAAAATTTCAGAGAGCTTACCCGTAAAAAACAAAGAGCAATTTTGCTGTTGATTTCTGATGAAAAAAACACCCCCTTATTTTCATGAATTTACTGAGAAACCCTCAACTGTTTTCAATAATATTGAAAAACATTTTAACCGTCTTCACCCCAAAAGACGAAGATTTTTATCCGGTCCGGAAACAGCCTGAATAGAAATTTTTGTCTTTAAAGAGAGGGAAGAAATCAAATAATTGAGCACTTAACAGATAAAAGACAAAAAAATCTCTCAAGGCGATGCGTCATACCATCTTTTAAAAATTCAAAAGTATGAAGAGAAACAATTGACAGAAGATAAAAAATTCACTTAAGTGCTCTCGCAAAGAGATGAAGACTTCGCATAAAATATTCAATTTTTTCAATTCTGAAAGATTAAAGAAAGACCATATTATTTGCAATACAATACCTTTATTGTGCTAACAATGATGATTGCTGTGCACAACATGGAATTTGTTGAAGATATAATTTAATGATGTTCCTTGACCAACTCACTCTCTCCTGAGTATAGCGTGGGGAATAAACGTGGAGAGACACGAAGGAGTATAGAAAATGAGTTTTAAAGTTGCAATTGTCGGCGCAACAGGAAATGTCGGTCGTGAAATGCTTACAATTTTAGAAGAGCGTGGTTTTCCTGCGCATGAAATTGTTCCTCTGGCATCACGACGCTCATTAGGACAAGAAGTTTCTTATGGGGATAAAACTTTAAAAGTAAAAGCTCTGGATAGTTACGATTTTTCTGACACAGATTTGTGTCTTATGTCTGCGGGGGGAAGCATTTCCAAAGAATATGCCCCTAAAATCGCAGCAGCGGGCTGTGTTGTCATCGACAATTCCTCTACATGGCGCTATGATGCCAATGTTCCGTTAATTGTCCCTGAAGTCAATGCTGAAGCTATAAGTACCTTTTCTAAACGTAATATTATCGCCAATCCCAATTGCTCAACAATTCAACTGGTCTTAGCTTTAAAACCTCTCCATGATGCTGCCACCATTAAACGGGTTGTTGTCTCTACATATCAATCCGTTTCTGGAGCTGGTAAAGAAGGAATGGATGAACTTTTCGAACAATCACGCGCAGTGTTTGTTGCAGATCCTATTACATCAAAAAAATTCACCAAACGCATTGCCTTTAATGTCATTCCCCATATCGATGTTTTCATGGAAGATGGTTATACAAAAGAAGAATGGAAAATGACAGCTGAAACGAAGAAAATTCTTGATCCAAAAATTAAACTCACAGCCACGGCTGTTCGGGTTCCGGTCTTTATCGGTCATGCAGAAGCTGTCCATGTTGAATTTGAAAAACCACTCAGCGTATCTGAAGCGCAAGCGCTCTTCCGCGATGCACCTGGTTGTCAGCTTATCGATAAACACGAAGATGGTGGCTATACCACACCTTATGAAGGGACAGGAGAAGATGACACCTTTATTAGCCGTGTTCGTGAAGATATCACCGTTGAAAATGGTTTAGCTTTTTGGGTTGTTGCCGATAATCTAAGAAAAGGCGCCGCATTAAATGCTGTTCAAATTGCTGAATTGCTCATTTCTCGTAATTTAATAAAGCCTAAATCCGTCAATTAACCCCCTATCCCAAAAGGGCGAAGAATCCTAGCCGATCTGTCAAAAGTCCGGCTTCTCTTCAAAAAAATCTTCCCCTGCTGGAAGATTCATATCATCCCCCTAAAGAACAGTCCTACGGGGGGTGAAAAATTCTACCCTAAACATCCTTGAAGGCCTAGTCGCCTTAAAGTTATCCCATACCGCTTAAACAACAAAGATCTCTATCTGCACTGCTCTTATATACAATCGCAGTTTTTAACTAGTTTATACCGATCACCATCCTCATGTCGCTTTACAACACAATAGTATAAGGACAAAAAGCTTCTCACCATTCTCTTAAAAAATCCAGCTTTAATAAATTTCATCAAACATTATCTTATAAGAACAATATCTCGAGGCGTTGATAAATTTCACCCTGAATATTCTTAACTCTTATCACCTTAAGTTATCTCTCACCATCTTGATGCCATTTTATGGGACAATAAGATCAGCAGCATAAAGCATTTTTTCTTCATGCTGCTGATCTTTTCGTCATACCTGTTGTGAGATTAATTTTATTCTTATGGAGCAGGATAGGTCACAACACGGTAACGCGTTTCATTGCGTTCAAAATTTTTGTAATTAACCTTATCAGGGAAGAAGGGATTATAAGCATTAACGTGCTTTACAGAAACTTCTTGTGCCTTGGATGAAGGATTAAAAATTGTCCGTACATCTCTCTTTTTTACACCTGTGGAATCGATAACCACATCGGTTTTGTACAGTTTTTGCATGTTTTTTCGTGTTTTTTGTACCGCCGGAAAAGTTTTAAAATCAGAAACAATCTGTTTTACTTTTTCTTTTTTTACTTTTGGTAATTTTATCATGGGAGTTGATTTTGCAGGCACCTTTTTAAAAGCAATGGTAGGAACATTAGCGACATTGACATACCGTGCAGATGCCCAACCAACTTTTCCATGATAACCAAGGGAACACCAAGTTTTATTGGATAAGCAGCCATAAATTTGCACTTTTGCGCCCATTGGAACCATTGTGATCACTTTGTAAGCTGTCGCAGGACCTGTGCGTAAAGATACCTGTCCTGATGCAACACGAGCAACGGTTCCAGCAATGGTCCCAGCTTGCGCGTGAGAAGTAGTCACAGCCACCCCCGATACTCCCAAAGCTAATAACATCATTGTCATTGATAAAAAATTCTTTCTTAACATTATTCTTCTTCCTCTCTAATCTGTGAAGAGCAAAATATTCGCCTTTGCAAAAATTTGCCGCATTTAAATCCAGTAATCATCACTCTTTGTTTTTCCCCCAAATGCCCCCAACCCCATTGCAACCAAATCTCTCCTCTTTGTC
>NZ_LR607264.1:0-4422 GCF_902162175.1 Bartonella saheliensis | reverse complement strand
ATTCTAGATCAATCGTATCTATAGGTGGAATATCTGATTGTAAATTTATAAATTAGTTTATTAAAAAGTATTGTATTTAGGCTCAAGAGAAAATTAATTGCTACAAAATGAATTGTAGTTAAGATAATTTTTTCTCTAATAAGAATTATATGGGTTTTAATAAAGTTCATTAAGATAGTTTTATCTCAATTAAAACCCTTTCACTGTTTTGTGCTTTAAAATTGAGTAGATGTAAGTTTTGAATCATGTCCTGCTTTGTGTAGTTTTTTTATAGGATTAAGAATAATGCGAAAAATATCAACCGAAGGGCTTGCACTAATTAAACAATTGGAGGGTTTACGTTTAAAAGCCTATGAAGATTCTGGTGGAATATGGACCATTGGTTATGGGCATACAAGTGCAGCTGGCGCTCCAAGTGTTCATAAAGACATGCAAATTACGGAAGAAGAAGCTGAAAAAATTCTTTGTCAGGATTTGAGAGAATGTGAAGCCGCTGTTGAGAAAGCTGTTACCGTTCTTTTAAATGATGAGCAATTCGCAGCTTTAGTATCATTTTCCTATAATGTAGGAATAACCGCTTTTTACAAATCTAAACTTTTAAAAAAGCTCAATAACAGTGAATATGAAGCAGTACCAACTGAATTGCAAAAATGGACAAGAGTAGGCGGAAAACGTATCCAAGGTCTTGTCAATCGTCGAGCAGTGGAAGCAGGGTTATGGGCAAAAGGATCTCGTATTGCCCCTAATTATCATGTCGTTGAATCAGAAGGTGTAACGGGGATTTGCAAAATAGAAGCTCTTGCGCCAATTATAGGCTCTTTTTCAGGGCTTGGCGGACTTTTTACAGGAAATGGTCCTGTCCAGTGGGCTTTAGCAGGCATTATGGTTTTAGCTGCTTGTACAGCGATGATATATATTGCTAAACGTTTTCAGGAACACCGCCTATGATCTTATGGATAAAGAAATATCTGACAACAACATCAGCAATCATAGCAGCTCTTTTTATAGCTTTAGCGAAAGCCTTTTTCCTTGGGAAAAGAGTTGAGAAGCAAAAACAAACAAAGGAAGCTTTTAATACAGCGAGAACACGCCTTGAGGTAGAAAATGAAATTAACAAGAAAAGTGATACTGATGTGCGCAATAAGCTTTCTAACTGGATGCGCGACGAATGAACGAACTTCTTGTATTGGGTGGTTGCCAATTTATTTGAATCGACAAGACATCAATGCCATTAGTCCAAATTTAGCAAGGGATATCCTAAAACATAACGAACAAGGTGAGCGTCTATGTGGGTGGGAAGATACACGAAAAGTAAAGTGATAAAAATACAATTTCTCTGAAATATTAATTAATGAGAGAATTTGAAAGAGATGAATCCATTTAAATTAAAAGCAGAAGCTCTAAGGGCTAAAATATTTTGTGTGGTCTGTTTGATTTATTGGAGAAACAAGAGAGTGCTTGACTTAAAACCAAAGGATTCCACGGGTTATATTTTCGTAAAATGATTGAATATATCGATATATTCTAGGGATATTTTTATTATCTTATCAAAACAAGAGAAGGAAATATGCTGTGAATTATCTTCTGATTGCCCTTCAAAAATCTGAATGATATAAAAAGTTTTCTTCAGCAAGAATTATCTCTAAAAATCTATCTGTGCTTAAAAAAAATAATTTGCAAAACTTTACACAGATATCGTCTTTTTATGCAATTTGTAAATGACATTGTTTCAATTTTTTTACCGCAATGCTCTGTAAAGATAGAGTAAATATTTTCGCGCTATACTTGCTTTTTTATGCTAAAGTGGTGAGAGTATTGTGGATAATATTTATTGTTGATTTTTCTATAGGTAAGCTTCTCCCTATCTGCGAAATAACATGCAACCCCAATAGAATAAACCAAGACCCATTTTTACCTTCATTTTTTAACTTAGCTTTTTTACTTTTAAAAACCGCCAGCATAATTTCTTGAAAAACAATAAGATCATTACCTTCTTTGAAAATATTATTATAATGTCTTGCAAGCTTTTGTGCCTCTTTTAAAGAAAGTTTTGTGATAAGATCAAACTCCATTTCATCGCGCATATCGTGATGTCTATAATGAAACAACCAAGGACGCATATTATTTTTTCAAATATTCACCCTCCCTGCCCTACCACAATATCTATCTTGAGGAAAAGCCTTTACGAATGCCGCTGATCAATCTATGAAACACTCTTCTAATTTACCTTCTTATCCATCTTTTCATGCATTGCCCGCTCACCTTTTTGGGGCCATCCTTTAAGCCTTCTTTAATTTTTTGATATAAAATTTTGCTTTAATTCTTATTTTTAATGGATTATAAAGATGGGTAGCGATGTATTCTTGTGCATTTTTCTTCCCTTTTATTCTCATTTCTAAAGCTTTCTCTGCGAATACGCTGTCGCATTTTTTATATTTAATATATATTTTTTAAATTTATTTGTAACTTGTTAGAAAAATTTTTCTATTTTGATACAAAACCTTCTATCAGTTTACTTTTTTCAAAGTATTCTTAAAAATTCCCAATAGACCTTCGAAATTAAAAAACTTTAATGCATATTGTTTCTTTGTTTTAGAACTTAAAATTGGTAATGCTCTATTCGTTAACAGCAATTATATTATTTTAAGAGCAATCTATATAAGGTGGTATAATCCCTTTTATGAAGTTAACTAAAAGTTATTGCAACTTCTAGCATATTGTTTAAAAGCAAAAGGCACTTTCCTTTATGAAAAAACTATGCCACCATCTGATAATTCTTCCGCTGACACAAATACTTTCCATAACAACCTTCAATACCACAATAAAGTGAGTCAAAAACAAGGTATTGAGACGTTTATAACGTACAATAAAATCAGGACCAACTTAAATATTCAATGCAAACACTTACTAAAAAGTCATCAATAAGTTTTAGCATACCTTCAAATTGGAAAATATTAAACCGCGTGCGACAACGTATTTAAACCCTTATCGTATGAGATTGACCATCTTCTCACTCATACGCTTGTAAAGATAAAACTTTTTGCACCCTTCTAAATCTATAAAAGTTTCTGGATCTTGCTTTATTAAGCGCTGGAACAGCTCACAGCAGTTCATTTGAAACGCTAACCGTTTTCCATAAAAGAACGATCGTAGCATTGTCATATCCTCCAAAAAGTTTACGGCATTAACGGCATTACTTGAGAGATTTTTGCCGATTTCAGCGAATAGAATGAATTTCCGTCTAAAGAAAATAGCCTAACAAAAGGTTTTATGTATATGCTATGAGAAATATCCTCAAATAAATTTAGGTGATTGTTTTTATCATCAATATCAGCAGCTGGTGTGAAAGTGACAGAAATATAGTTTTTATCGTAAAATATATCCAATTATTTTTTATCTATCGTAGCCATCTTGTTCACGCCTGCAAATGATAATAAAATGGCCACGATGTTAAATTATATTACATCCAACAAGCTATTCACAAACTTCCCCTATTGGCTAGGTGATAACCCATCCTCTATTTAAAAGAGAAGAAAACTTTTCTTTTTCATTCAATGATAAAGTAAATATTATCTACTTACTTACGTCGTAATTATTCGATCAAATGGAAATCGCAATTCTTTCTACTCTCAGTAATCCTGCGCCTATTTATATAGGTTTCAGCAAGAACACTATTAAAAATATTCATAATAATGCTTTAAGTAATGCTGAAAAAATCAATATCAGTAAAAATTCTGTTATCAAAAAAGGAAAAGCTATTCTCTTATTTGCAAATGGTAAAACTGTTCAGATTGGTCTTGATGCTATCGCCGAGCTTAAAAAAATATGAAATTCTATCAACAGTTGTAAGTGTACCAACAATCCAATCTTTAGATGATATATTTGTATTGGAACTCTGTAAATCTCACAAATCTATCGTTGTTTATGAAGAGCATAGCATTCACGTGGAACTTGAAGAAGCAATTGCGAGATTACTTACGAAATATAGCATTGCATGTAAATTTGTATCGTTAGGAATACCAGATGAGCCAATCTATAATGGAAGCCAATGGGATTGTTTTGGTAAGTTATAGAATAACTCGAGAAGATATAATGAAAACTGTATTAGCAATGACATAAGATACAAAAAAACATGAAACTACCTACATCTTAAGCTCGTCCAGTTTAAAATTATCATAAATCATTGAGGATGCAAAAAAGAGACTGATAAGCACATTAAATTGCATTGTCTTACTTTATAGTGAATGCATTTTTTAAAGATACTATATTGTATTTTTATTATTTAAAAATATATTCTATAAAAAACAATACCATATCTATATAATATATTATTCATTAATATCAGCATAAATACTATAGGATATTATAGAATATAGCCATTTTTTATTATAATTTATATATTACTAATAATACATATTGATT
>NZ_LR607303.1:0-1579 GCF_902162175.1 Bartonella saheliensis | reverse complement strand
TTTTTCCTTTTTAAAGAATATCGCCCTTGAACAAGGCTGTTTTGTTGAAATCTTAGAACAAGGAGACTTTCTCTTAAAAATGGGGCTTCTAGAACGCGCACAACAGCTTGGATCGAATAAAAATGCTTCATTGCAACACAAAATTCGCCAAGATGTCGAGCGATTAGCTGGTCCAGATCAAATGGGAAAATTATTTAAAGTCTTATATGTGAGTGATAAAAATATACCTGTGCCTCCCAGATTTTGATGCCCATAAATATTGACAAATACGCGCATTTCACACACCATTCTCTCTTTGAAAACAACCATCTTTATGAGGAAGTTTAATGAAACCTATCTCACCCCCTATCCTTGCAAAAGAGCTTTCTGCCTTACACATACATGGGATAAAACATGGTTTTTTCACACGTCAATGCGGTATTTCAAAAAGCCTCTTTCCAAGCCTTCATGTTGGACAAAGTTCCAATGATCAACCTGCACATATCGCACAAAATTGTCTTTTGATCGCCGATTACTTTAATGTTGAAGTACAAAATTTAATCGCTGTCAATCAAATACACTCTTCTGAAGTTGTCGTAGCGAAACAAGCTTTTACTGACGAAGTTCCCAAAGCAGATGCTCTTGTTACCACTACACCAGGACTCGTCATCGGCATTCTTACAGCAGATTGTGGACCCGTTTTATTGGCTGATCCACAAGCAGGTGTCATTGCTGCTGCTCATGCTGGTTGGAAAGGAAGCTTAAAAGGAATTATAGAAAAAACTATTACCGTTATGGAAGAACAAGGCGCCAAAAGACAATCAATAACAGCAGTCCTTGGTCCTTGTATTGGTCCTTGCCACTACGAAGTCACAGACGAATTTTACCAGCAATTTATTGATTGCGAGCGTAAATTTCAAAAATATTTTTTAAAAACAGATAAAGTTAATCACTTTCACTTTAACCTGTGGACATTCATTCTCAATCAACTCAAAGAAGCAGGGGTTAGTGCTTCTTGTGTAGAACTTTGCACCTACCAAGATGAACAGCGTTTTTTCTCTTATCGGCGTGCAACACTCCGAAATGAACCAGATGATGAACGACAATTTTCTGCGATTATGTTGACGAGATGAAGTGGGGCTTTTTTCATCTAAAGAGAATAGCAAAACTGCAAAATACAATTTTTAGCTCACGATGAAACAAACGCTACTCTCACACACTGCGCTTTTTATCAAAAATATTTTTTTAACAAACAAAGTACGAAGGGGCTAATTATTCTTATCCCCAAAATTTGCCTGTAATAGCTAAATTTAAAACAATATTTAAACATGAACTCTGCTTTATTCCTTGTATACAGAAAACCATATCCACATTGTTCTATAGAGTAAAAGAAAAAAGATTTAATCGATATACTTATTTCTTTATCTCATGGTGAAAAAACTTTGCTCTAAAAGCAATAAAATTTTGGAAAAATAAAAAATAAAATACAGAGCTCTTTAATAAGAAGAGATAAAATTGTAACGCTTTTATAATTGTTTTCTTGCAATCTGATAATAAGAAGTTAAAAAAACTATCATACTTTACCGTGACGACTCATAGG
>NZ_LR607302.1:0-1608 GCF_902162175.1 Bartonella saheliensis | reverse complement strand
GGTAAAACTGCAACCATGTTTTGTAAGATATCTTTTTAATTCTTGACTGTTCATAAATATAATATAACATCTAAAATGTTTAAATACAACATAAATGTTGTTATTTGTATAAAATTAAAGATTGGCTTTTAAAATACTAAGTTTTGATCAAAAAATAAAAAAAATACAAAATATAGATTTTTTCTATTGACAATACGTGAAAAATCGTATTTAGTGGCAGTACGGTACTAGTCGTATTGTATCTAAAATTCAAAAATATCCCCTAAAATTTGTTAAAATATTAAGCTTTAAAAGTAGTTTAACTTACTGTTTTTATTGATAAAATTGGCTTATCTATTTTGCACACATCTAAAGCCATTAATTGATCAATGATGTCATTAATTAATTGCCTCAAAAGGAGTCAAGATGAAAGCAATCATCACAAAACCAATGTGTGTTGTTGGCGATAACAAAAGTACTATTCGTTTTGAACCATCAACTTCAAGTAATCCATTTGTAGAAATTTCCAATCAAGTCTATGCACGCCTCAAGCGCGCCAATGCCGTAAAACCCTTTGTTGAAAGTAAAACCACAACAAAATCTGAAAAGATAAATGAACCAATTAAGCAATAGAAAAAGAAACAGTACAGATATCCTCTGAATCAAGTGCAGAAGAAACTTCACTTCAACAGACCAAAACACCTAAAGTTTCCAAGCCATCAACACCTTCTGCTAAAAAGCTTAAAAATTGAAATTAATCATCCATCAAGAATGGTATCTTCAACAGGTAAAAGATACCTTTACCAACCTTCAAGCACCACGCCTTAATTGGGCTTTACGCAACGCTATAAATACTTCAGCAAAGCAAGTCGAGCGCTTTACTGAGAAGCAAGTTGCCGACCTCTCATCCGCCCAACCAAAGCGCATTAAAAAAGGTGTTTATATTAAAGACAAGGCTACCGCACAGTTTCTCGAGACAGATATCATTGGTTCTGGAACACCGATACCTCTCAAATTTTTTCAAGCAAAAGAAACAAAACGCGGTGTGACTTACAAATTGTTTGGGAAAAAACAAATCTTGCCCCATGGTTTTATCAAGGGAGGAAACTTTCCTAAGCGGGTTGATTTAAAAATGGGAGGAAACGTCTTTCAAAAAGATGACGGAGATAAATTTCCCATTGCAAAACAAGAAGGACCATCAATTGCGACAGTTATGTCTAAGCCAGAAATTGCAAACGCTATCGCACAATATGCCAATGAAAGATTAACCAAAAACATACAGAGACAACTTGCTCGTCAAGAATACGCTACCAATAAAAGAGGCTAGATCATGTTTCCAAGCTCTATCTCTATATTACATATCCTTATTGGTTCATACATTACATATTCTTATGACAATTTTAAAAACAAATTATCACTTATGCTTTGTATTTTCCATAAAAAAATCAATAAAATCAATGTAAAAGGTACTTCCCGGCGGGTTGGCTTCGTTGCGGGGCGGACGAGCGCGAACTATCGCTAGCGACAGAATTTTCAAATCGACTGTACATTGGACACATAACATATTGATAAATAATGAAATTAATGTTTACTCATATATAAACTATACAATCTATAATTATTTTAAAA
>NZ_LR607301.1:0-1614 GCF_902162175.1 Bartonella saheliensis | reverse complement strand
ATGCAGGAAGCTGCCCAAAAACTTGTAGGAAAACATGATTTTACCACTTTTCGCTCAATACATTGCCAAGCCAAAAGCCCTATTCGCACCCTTGAACGCCTTGAGGTGAAAAGAGAAGGAGAAGAGATTTTGCTCTATGCACAGGCCCGTTCTTTTCTGCATCATCAAATCCGCTCCCTTGCAGGAAGCCTCATGGAAGTTGGTATTGGACGCTGGAGTGCACAAGATCTTGAAGCGGCTCTTCATGCTAAAGATCGTACACGTTGTGGTGTCGTCGCACCACCTTCAGGGCTTTATTTGACTAAGGTGGAATATTAATTATTCTGCAAAGTTTCTTCTTAAAGAGCAATTAAGAAAGCTTATAAAAACAACGGATTTCTTCAAAGGCTTCTGCTGCGCTATTGACAAATTTTACTAAATCAATATCGGAGGGAGAAATTGTACCTTGTTCTGATAAATAATCAAAATTGATCGCATTGCTCCAAAATTCTTTACCAAACAATAAAATCGGAACCTGTTTCATCCGTCCTGTCTGTATTAAAGTTAATGTCTCAAATAACTCATCTAGAGTACCAAACCCTCCAGGAAAAACCGCTAATGCCTTTGCCCGCATGAGAAAATGCATTTTGCGCATTCCTAAATAATGAAAATTAAAACATAAATCTGGAGTTATATAAGAATTAGGTGCCTGCTCATGAGGTAAAACAACATTCAAACCAACCGTTGGTGCACCAACATCTATGGCACCACGGTTTCCTGCTTCCATTATCCCTGGTCCTCCCCCTGTGACAACCACAAATTCACGATATTGTGTGGTAGCAGAATAGCGTGAACATAAACGCGCAAATTCCCTTGCCTCATCGTAGTAATGTGACATAGCATGTAAATTCTTCTTTTGTGTGTCATTTTTTGCTGCCCAGGCTTCTTGCCCACGTTCAGGAATCCGTGCACCACCAAAGAGAACAACTGTTGATTGGATATCATATTCTTGAAGCGCTATTTCCGGCTTTAAAAACTCAAGACCTATCCTTTGTGAGCGTAGTTCTGGACGCATCATAAATTCTTGATCAATATAAGCCAAACGATACGTATGTGAACGCATTTGTGCTGTATTAGAAACTTTTTTTACCTGTTGTAGAGCATCCTTCGCGTGGAGAAGTGGTGTCCAATTGTTTTGTTTTTCTTCACGTTTTTTTTTATAACCTTTTTTCATACACTTATCCTATTGCCTTATCGCTTTATTGACTGAATAGATTTCTTCGCGTAATTCATAGTGTCATAAATCTTGAAGCTTTCAACTTGTTTAACGGAACTCTGTCCATGTCTCATCTCACGCAACTGGAAATGATTATTGAAAAAGCATTTGATGATCGCAATTCTATCAATACCACTACAAAAGGTGAAGTGCGTGAGAGCGTCGAACATGCATTAAGCCTCCTTGATAAAGGAGAAGTGCGTGTTGCACAACGCCAAAAAGATGGACAATGGCATGTTCATCAATGGTTGAAAAAAGCTGTTCTTTTGTCTTTTCGCCTCAATCCTATGCATACTCTTTCTGGTGGTGTTAGTGAATCATATTGGTGGGATAAAGTTTCTTCGAAATTTTCTGGTTGG
>NZ_LR607300.1:0-1641 GCF_902162175.1 Bartonella saheliensis | reverse complement strand
TATTTACTTATCACATTAGCTTTTAGGGGAGCAATTATGATTACAAAGTATTTAATTTCAACATCTATCTTTTCTTTAATTTCAATTTCTGTATTACAAGCAGCGGATGTTACGATACCAGAACAGCCGGTACCTATTATTACAGCTCCACAGTTCTCTTGGACTGGATTTTATCTTGGAGGTCAAATTGGTAATTTTTCAAGTAAAATTAAAGCAAGTTATTTAAACGATGAGAATGCAGGACAATGGTCTCCACTTGGAAAGGAAGATTTACCTAAACTTTCCGGTTTTATCGGTGGCATTTATGCAGGTTACAATATTGATATCGAAAATGGTTTTACTATAGGTATAGATACAGATCTCATGTGGTTTAATAAAAAAGATACAAAAGATCACCATTTGCCACAAGAAGGTCATACCGAAGGATCATCATCAAAATCAAAAGTTATAACAGTAGGGACTAGTGATGATGGGGATCATTCGGCAACCTCTGATGAAGTGGTGCATCACACTTTAAAACAAAAATGGGCTGGAGCTACACGAGTAAGATTTGGTTTTTCTTTTGATCGTTTAATGCCTTATGTGGCTGGAGGTGTTGCGTATACACAGCTTAACAATATAATCTCTAACAAATCTAATACGGAAAATAAATCGGGTAATCTTGATAATTTGGTGTATGACGAAAAGAAGACCATGATTGGTTATACTCTTGGAGGGGGGGTTGATTTTGCAATGACTGATAATGTTCTTTTGCGTGCAGAATATCGTTATTCAGATTTTGGTAAGAAGAAATTTGTGCAAGATAAAGTTGAAATGGGCTACAAGACAAACGACTTCCGTGTAGGTGTCGCTTATAAATTTTGATTTTTTGCAGAATTAAACAATTTAAAAGCCTCATTTTAAAATGAGGCTTTTATTTTTCAAGTAGATACTGGTAAATACTTCTTTACTGAGGAGAGATACTATTTTATTTGGACAATATTTTGATTTATAAAGATAATTTACTATTTCAGGTGGAATAAGAATTCAGAATATAGTAGAATTCTCTCATTTAAACCCTATTCCACGTTGAAGCAATCAAAAGTATTTTTTTGTACGTTACAGGCTGGCGAAAACCTGTGCGTATGTATAAAGACATTAAGGAAAAAATAAAAATACTTCTTATGACCCCTCTCAAGCGTTAAAGATTGCCTCAACATTGGGGGAAAGTGTGTAATGGTAGCGAGTTTATTCTTCATAAACGCAAAAATATGGGACTTTACCATTAAACCATTCATGGGAGCCATCGCGAAAGGAGCTTGAATAGCAAAGATGCTTTTTAAAAATAAGCGCGTGAATAGGCAATCCAATGACATTCTATTATATTTGAAAGATCTCTCATACAATTAAATTTTCTATTTTGCGTTATCATAAAATATTTTATTTAATAACAAAAAAATCACATAAAATCACATCCACAAGATAACTCCAATAATAAAAATTCATACTATAATTTTTTTATTATTATTGGATAGTTTATGCTTTATTATAGATAATAGTACAGTAATAATAAGAATATTATAAAATGATTTATAGGAAAAAATAGATAGAAAACTAGGCATTTATCGAGACATAAAAAATATTATTCTCTATGTCTATTAT
>NZ_LR607299.1:0-1728 GCF_902162175.1 Bartonella saheliensis | reverse complement strand
TAACAATGCTTAGAATTTGACTTGCATCAAGCGGTCCAGATTCTGCAATGTGTTCATCTCTATCGAAGTAAACTGAATGAACTAAGAGAATTTCATTAGAATTTATGAGAATTGGCTTTTCCATAATCTCCCCTCCCTAACGCCTAATAGCGATTGTTTGTGTTAATTTATGGATACCAATGTAGCGTATTTAGGAACTTATGTCAACACAAATGTAACGATTTTAGAAACTTTTTATATAAATATAAAAAAATCACTTAAAAAATTAAAGCTGTAATCACTAAAAAAGAGGGGGATATGCTTAGAATAGCTAGAGCTTTAATAATACAATTTTATTGGGTTTAAATATTCTAAAATCTTGGTGGTTTTATCCAGTCTATAGGTGCCGCCCAAACTAATGCAATATCTTTTATTTCTGGATATAATCTATTTAAACTCTCTAAATTAAATAAACCAGGTTTACTACCTTGTTTTATTATTTTGACAAAACAGCGTCCATCTTGCGTATAGACAATTGCTTTTTTATTAAGAAGTAAACTTGGAGAAATGTTTTCTGAATAAAATAAAATAGATTTATCCTCAATGAAAGGTTCCATTGAGTCGCCCTCAACTTTTACCGCGTATGTATCTTTTGTAATGTATGGGGGGATTTCTACTTCTTCAAGCCAACCGTCTTCGTAGGGGATAATTTCTGAACCTGCTCCTACATAACCCATTAAAGGTATAGTTTTTTTTCGTGGAAGAGGATATTTTGTGATTTCTTCAATTGCCATACCCTCTTGCACACTTATTCCTCGTTCACCCGTTAGCATTTTATTGACGGCAGAACGATAGATAGAGCGCTGCATCTTCTCACTTAGTTGTCTAGCAAGCGATGATTGAGACAATCCAGATTCTTGTAAGGCTTCACTTAGCCAAATTTTCATAATGTTATTCATGGCTTCCATTATATCTTTATTAGAAAAAAAATCTTTTGTGGTTTTCGTTACATTATCTATTGATTTTGTACCTAAATAAGCTACAATGCGAATTATGAAACAATTTTATGAAATAATAAATCTGTTAGGTGGGGTTCGTAGAGTATCTCAGTTGCTCGGAGTTCATAGAACACGTGTGTATGCCTGGCTGCGTCCTGTATCAAAAGGTGGAACTGGTGGGAGAATTCCGACAAAACATATCCCAATTCTTTTAAATGAAGCCAAAAGAATTGGAGCACCGATTAAGGCAGAAGATTTTTTCTCGTTTTTTTATGGAGGGCAATCATATGAGACTATATCATCTCAAGCATCTGCTTTCACACCTGCCCCTACAGATAACAACGAGCACCAGCAGCACCATTCACACTCTTAAGAAGAAAGATCATGAGAACCGGGATATTGAAGAAACTTTACACACGGATTTGTAGATTAATAGGTTGTAACACGAAAATTGAAAATGGAGATAGATTGGTGGAAGAATGGAGAAAAGTACCATATCGTGACTGTAGCGTAGAAGATCTTGTGAAACGACACGCAACTCACACAACAATTCTTAAAAAACGAGAAGAATGGCATAAGTTAAAATTTGATAGTTGGATGAGATGGCATAAAGAAATTCTTGCAGAGCGAGATAAGTCAATTGAACAACAGCAAGTAGTACTTGAAAACCTATCAACTTTAATTAAGCAAAAAAATAAGACACTGTATGAACAAAGATTAAAGTTGGCTTAACAAATGTAGCTAATTGATA